>NZ_QTXV01000160.1:0-1358 GCF_003461825.1 Prevotella sp. AM42-24
CGGTCAAAGTAACCTGTCCATTGATGGAATTGTCAGAAAGGATAAGTACTGGTGACACGACCAAAACGGTATCAGTCGCTGTAGTCAAGTATGGCTTGCCCTCTGCCAAGGCATTTGCAAATATCTTATAGTGTGCAGGAACTGACATGGTCTGCTCAACATTGGCAGAATCCTTGTAAGTTACAGACGCTTGCCAACCGATATTCTTCCAATCAACATTTGAGGTGGATGAAATCTCAAAGCTGAAGTTGGTCAGCTTTTCAGTATTCTCCAGACTGATGTTGAGTGAATCGCCATTGAAAGTCTCATTAGCCTTCAGTGTACGAGCAAAGACCGTCTTCTCGATATAGTTCGGGTTGTCGTTTCCGTCACTGTCTTTCTTTTCATTGCTGCCGATGATGCTGAGAACAACATCGTCGGTTGTTACAGGCTTGTGGAAGGCACTGCGAACTTCCACGCTTGAACCATTCTCCACATTAGCGGAGGTGTTCACATCGTAGATGGCACCATCCTCAGGTTTGTACTCTGTTGAAGAAAGCCCGTTAGGCAAGATATTTGACTCGCCAGCGTAAGTAATGGTTGGTGACCAGTTGACCTTGTCGTAGGAACCGTTGCTTGTCTCCTCAGTGCCAGACTGCACACGGAAATAGATCCTTTCACCACGCTTGACTGCAACGGAAGATACGGCTGCGCTATATGAACTGTTGTCGCCCTTGGCTATCGTCTTGTTCCAAAGCTCGTTGCCTCCCTTTTGGATGGCAACTCTTACACCGTCTGCCTTCTGATACTCATCCGCATCATAGTCACCCGTTGGAGTGACAAGGCTTAATTGACCTGTTACGCTTACAGTTCCGTCCTTAGGAGCCTGCCATACACGCACGATGTCCTCCATAGGGGAGTTCTTGATGGCTTCCGCCTGCTCGTCCTCACTAACTTCCATGACGGATGTGTCAACCTTGCCACCATAGATGATAGGGCTTGGGGTATCGGCACTGCTCAATGTAAACGTAGGCACGGCATTGCCTGATCCGTCAAACTCCAAATGGTTGAAATAAACCTTGCCATTGGAAACAAGGTCAACAAGTCCGTCACCGTTGATGTCGCTGAAATACTGAGTGGTCTTTGTCTTAGTGGTTGACTTGTCCGTTCCGACAACGGCAGTCAGGACATTCCAACCGACAACGGCATTCGCACCGAAAGTGTTGGTAGAACTTTTGGTTGTCGAGAAGTTACTGATGCCCTTTACCTTGACAGGCTCACCATATACGACTTCTCCGTTGTCAGTCTTGACCTGTGGACGATAATATACGGAACCACCAGACTTATAAACCTTGTCTGGAAGTCCGTCACCGTTCAAG
>NZ_QTXV01000161.1:0-362 GCF_003461825.1 Prevotella sp. AM42-24
TACTTACATCATTTTGTCCTGTGCCACATAGACAAGCTCTTGCACTATCGAACACGATGCGAAGTTCATTTCTCCTTATCTTGTCAAAGCATGGAATGCGCTTGTAGCCAATTTTATTTCTGATTAATTTTCTTTTTTATTTCATTCGCCTCTTTAAATAGGCTATTAGCAATGCTATCTTTAATTGCTGCCATCTGTATCATTTCGTTATGGTAGCGAATTGAGTCCTCGTAAGTATTTACATGAGTTCTCACTTTCTCAACAACTTCTTTATTTGGGCATACAGAAAAGTTCTTTTCGATGTATCGAACATTGTGCGACTACAAGACCGTAAGCGTACTGCTCGGTCATGCAAATATTAC
>NZ_QTXV01000161.1:372-1357 GCF_003461825.1 Prevotella sp. AM42-24
AAATATTACAACAACCCTTAATCTCTATGCTCACCCGAACATGGAACAGAAGAAAAAGTGCATCACCAAGATGTTCAAGTCTCTTGGAAAATAGGGAAGAACAGATGAAAGCCGAATATAGGGAAGTAATAAGTTTACTCCGCAAGGGATGTTCCATTCGGGATATGGCGAAGTTGAGTGGTAAAGGGGTAAGTACGGTACAACGAGTGAAGCGATTACTAAAAGTGCAATCACCGCAATAATACTATTGATTTTACGTTCTTTTCAAAGAAAGGGGTTGTGCAATAGTGGCTTAAAGGCTAAAAGCACTACCTTTGTAGTGCCGTACAATGGCGAGGACAACAACGACTATGTGGACGGCGAGGTGGTGCAGTATATCGAGTATGTTCCTTTCGGTGAAGTGTTCGTTGAGGAGCGCAATAACATTTCAAATAATCCATTAAGAAGAGAGAGAAATGGCAAAAGATAGGATGCTTTATATGAAATTATGTTTTGTAGTAATAGTCTTTGGACTATCTTTTATTACTTGTAACAAGCATTATATTAAGTATAGTGCTTGTTGCAAGCTTCCGATACCAAAAACTCCATTTTATCCAGATGCTTATAAATTTGCAAATACAAAAGAAGAGTTTTTGTCAAATATGAAATTAATTAACAATACAATAAAAGTAGAAGCCATTATTGATACAAATAAACTTGATTTTAACAATCATACATATCTCTTTGTATTTGGCGCACCAATAAAAAAAATGTACTATAGTTTTAAGACTACATTATTTGACGATAAATCTCCGAGTTACGCAAAGGCTATAAGACATAAAAAAAATGTGTATTTATAAATTATAATATTCCAACAGGGTACACGTATTTGTATGAAATAAAAAAAGACGAGACCCTTACTGGTTTCAATGGAATATAAGAAATTCATTGAATTGACAAAGAATGAGGGTGTGTCATAAGTCTGTGACGCACCCCTTTTAATTTT
>NZ_QTXV01000162.1:0-1235 GCF_003461825.1 Prevotella sp. AM42-24
GAAGAAGAATGCCTTCGCCGTATCTCAGTATTCTGATGTGACGAGTTGTGTGGGATAAAGGAAAGATATTGCAAAAATAATTTTTTAAATTGATATTTACAATCTATGATACTACAAATTTTCCAGTTTCTTGAAAAGTTATAGGGAGATAAAGAAAAAATCCAAGATTTTCTTGATTAATAGAAATAAATGTCTTAACTTTGCAGGATATAGGCGGCGCTCGGCAATCAGAAAGCATGCTTTCATTACACTCGCAGTCACTATATTTACATATAATTTAAATTGAATATCGTATGAAACAGGTAGAAGAACGATATATCAGCTTGCTGACCGATTTCGGCTTCAAGCGCATTTTTGGAACGGCAATGAACAAGGATTTGCTGATTTGCTTCCTCAACAGCTTGTTTAATGGCAGACAGGTTGTTAAGGATGTATCGTATCTGAATCCAGAGCACGTGGGAGATGTCTATACAGACCGCAAGGCTATCTTTGACGTGTATTGCGAAGGAGAAAACGGCGAGAAGTTTATCGTAGAAATGCAGAATGCCTACCAGACCTATTTCAAGGACCGCTCTCTCTTCTACTCCACTTTCCCGATTCGCGAGCAGGCACCAAAGGGGAGTGAATGGGATTTCCAACTCAACCATGTCTATACAGTTGCGCTGCTCAACTTCAACATGAACGAGGACGCCTTCGACAAGGAGGAAATCCGTCACCATGTACAGTTGTGCGATACCGCTACCCATAAGATTTTCTACGATAAGCTGGAGTTTATCTATGTAGAGATTGCTAAGTTCGACAAGACTTTAGATGAGTTGGAAACCTTGTATGATAAATGGCTATATGCGCTGAAAAACCTCTATAAGCTTACACAGCGTCCGAAGGAACTGTGTGATAAAGTTTTCGACCGACTCTTCGAGGAAGCAGAAATAGCCAAGTTTACACCTCAGGAAATGAGGGAGTATGAAGCAAGCAAGATGGCATACCGGGATATCAAGAACTCCATTGATACGGCGAAAAGGGAAGGTAGAATAGAAGCTAACATAGAAACAGCTCAACGTTTGCTGGCTATGGGACTTCCAACAGAACAGGTAGCCAAAGCGACCCAGCTACCTTTGGATATGGTTCAAAATCTGAGCTACTGATAAAAGCGAAAACTAACGTTTTTCTTTTATGCTGGATACCATAACAAATAAGAGGGTGTGTCATAAGTCTGTGACGCACCCCTTTTAATT
>NZ_QTXV01000163.1:0-1233 GCF_003461825.1 Prevotella sp. AM42-24
TTTTAAGTTAAAATGGTGTACACTTTTTCTGTAGTAAGACAGCTTTATACTTTTAGACACATAAAACAATCAGATCATTACACTTTTCGACACATGATAATATCGAAAGCTTACACTTTCTGACACGTAATATCAATGCAAAGCTACACTTTTTTACACATACGACCAAATAAACATTGAGTATAACGCGGGATTTTAAGATATTTTAAAATAATAAGAACCATATTGTCCACCCAACGGTGTATATTGCAATAAAGGGTCTATACACCCTTTTGTCGAGGTGTATAGACCCTTGGAACAACCGCAAAGTATGGGTTGATAAATATTGCCAAATTCTTTATTCTCCCATTTGGCTTAGGAGCTATTTTATTCAGTAATCAGTTTTACTTGATTCATCTGTCCATTATCAGCTATAGCTTTTCTTAGCAAATCAATAGTATATTGATTGCAGCCGCTGCTCATAGCCGGCATCTATCACAAACTCATCCTTGGCATATTTCATCTCACAGATATTAATAGCTCCATCAGCACGATCTATCAGCATGTCAATCTGATCTCCTCTCCATTCTGCACCGGTAGCATCCACAAAAGGACGGCAAGACCAGGAATAAACATTCGCCAAAACACCAGAAATACCTAAAGCCTTCTTTCTCTTTGAATATGCGATAGAGATAGGAACGGGAGGAGAAGCCACATTCGGCTGAAATGTTGCCGAAGAGCAGATGAAAGCCAAGCAGTATGCCGAACCTTTCAAGGCTGATAAGCGCAAAGTGATAGCCCTTGCCATAGAACTGGATGATATGGGAAAGGGATTGGTTGATTGGAAGGAAGTATAATTTTACGACAAGGGTCTATACGTCACCTTTTCATCGTGGCATATAGACCCTTGTCGGTTAATGTTCGTTGCGGGCAGAACTTTTTCTAACTGTACGGTTGAAACGGGCTTCCATTATTTAGACTTGTGACACACCCTCTTTAGTATTATTTGACTAATAATGATGTTAATTTCATTCAAATATTTGGCGTTATCAAGATTTTGCAGTATATTTGCATCCAAAAGAATTTAAATGTGAATCAACTGGTTAAGCAATTATTAAATTAGAAAATATTTTATCATTCTTTTAACTATAGTAGCCCTTTGCGGTATGGATATTTAAAACAGATGATTATGAAACAGGTAGAAGAAAGATACATCAGCTTGCTGACCGACTTCGGCTTCAAGCGAATTTTTGG
>NZ_QTXV01000164.1:0-627 GCF_003461825.1 Prevotella sp. AM42-24
ATAAAGCTCTAAAGCAGCCAAAGGAGAATAAGAGAGGTTGGAACGTAAACAGTTGGGAATGAGCAGATTTGCACAAAGTTGCCAAATCGGCATAAAGCAAGCGAGTGAGGAATATTGAAGTAGTTCAGTTACTAAATCGTGAGCCACAGTTACCTATGCAAAGCAGGTAACAATGCGGAAAGGCAACTTTGTGCATCAACGGATTTTATTGCACTGATTCTCAATGTTTTGCGTATCAAGGAACGCTTACAAAATGATTATATTTGCACACTCAAAATGTAAGCGTTATGAAAATCGAAAAATTCAAGGTGTTGCTCTACCTAAAAAAGAGCGGAATGGACAAGAATGGAAAAGCTCCCATCATGGGACGCATCACGGTGAACAGGACTATGGCGCAGTTCTCCTGCAAGTTGTCTTGCACTCCATCGCTTTGGAATCCTCGTGCCAGCCGATTGGAGGGCAAGAGCAAGGAAGCCGTGGAGACCAACAAGGACATCGAGCAGTTGTTGCTTTCCATCCAAAAGGCTTTCGATGTGCTTGTGGAAAAGAGAACGGACTTCGAGGCTAAGGATGTCAAGGAGGCTTTGCAGGGCAGCGTCAAGACACAGACCACCCTTCTCTCCTTCG
>NZ_QTXV01000164.1:637-1226 GCF_003461825.1 Prevotella sp. AM42-24
CACAGACCACCCTTCTCCCCTTCGTGGACGAGCATATCAGTGAACTCAGCACCCATGAGGGCATCGATATGTCGAAGAGCAGTGTCTGGACTTACAGAAAGATTCGCAAGAATCTTGCTGAGTTCATCGGGGAGAAGTATAGGTTGACTGATTTGGCTTTCGGACAGCTGACCGAGCCTTTCATCAGTGACTTTCACCATTACCTGCTTGACGAGAAAGGCTTTTCATCAGGAACCATCACCATCTATGTGTCGCTCTTCAAGAAGATGTGCCGCATCGCCTTTGAGCGAGGCTTGTGCAAGAACCTGCTGTTCGCCCATTATCGGGTTGGCACTCCAAAGGTTACGACACCCAAGGCTCTCAGCATGTCTGATTTCATAAAAATCCGTGATGTGGAACTGCCCGAAGACAAGCCGAGACTATCCGTTAGCCGTGACCTGTTTCTTTTCGCCTGCTATGCAGGAACAGCCTTCATAGACACCGTTTCCATCACGAAAGCCAATGTCAAGGTGTTGGAGGATGGCGACAAATGGCTCATCTATAACCGCAAGAAGACCGGAACACTTGCCAGGGTGAAACTCCTGCCCGA
>NZ_QTXV01000165.1:0-1129 GCF_003461825.1 Prevotella sp. AM42-24
TGATTGCACTTTTAGTAATCGCTTCATTCGTTGTACGGTACTTACCCCTTAACCACTCAACTTTGCCACATCCTGAACGGAATATCCCTTGCGGAGTAAACTTATTACTTCTCTATATTCGGCTTTCACCTGTTCTTCCCTATTTTCCAAGAGACTTGAACATCTTGTTGATGCACTTTTTCTTCTGTTCCATGTTCGGGTGAACATAGAGATTAAGGGTTGTTGTAATATTGGCATGACCGAGCAGTACGCTTACGGTCTTGTAGTCGCACAATGTTCATTACATCGAAAAGAACTTTTCTGTATGCCCAAATAAAGAAGTTATTGAGAATGTGAGAACTCGTGTAAATACTCAATTCGCTATCATAACGAAATGATACAGATGGCAGCAATTAAAGATAGCATTGCTAATAGCCTATTTAAAGAGGTGAATGAAATTAAAAAGAAAATTAATCAGAAATAATAGACAACGACCATCTGGTACAAGCGCATTCTTCGCTTCGAATCGGGTAGGAGGTAAATACTAATCATAAAAGGCAGTTGCTCCCTATTTTCACATTTACCGACCTCCCACACCAGGCTTATTAGGGACTTGCCCCATTAGATAAGCTCATGCCGAGTATACCAACAAAAAAAACGTGGGTAATCATAGGCTTATCCACGGATTTTTATGTAAATGGAGAAAATAGTATAAATCTTCATTATTGGGAAAACTATACTGAACAAAATGCAAATAAACTGCATTAAACTATAACAGTGATAGCATGACACAGTTTAGCTTACACTCTCGTTAACACACTAATTCTTGTAGAACCATAATAAAAAACTCCCCATAGAGTTTACTTTTGAATAGAATTTACGTAAATGACAAGATTTTTTGCCTGATTAACAAATATAGAATCTCCTTTTGCTTCATAAGAAAATAATGTATTATTATCCAAAAGTTTATCCTTACTAATCACAACAATTCTAACCAAAAGAATCCCTAAATAGTTTGCGAGTTTTTTATCAGATTCTACTTCACTTTTAGTATAGGATATTATACCATCACTCCTATACACATCTACATTTTGCAGTTTATTTTTAACATAACCTCAAATCCGCAACCGCCCTCATAAGATGACACAGA
>NZ_QTXV01000166.1:0-1103 GCF_003461825.1 Prevotella sp. AM42-24
AAATATAAAAAAGCAGCTTGATAAGAGTATGGATTTCTTCTTGAAATATTACCCTGCTCGTATTAAGAATGTAGGTGAGGATGCGATTGCAGCCCGTGAGCTTGTTTGGGCGTTCAAGGATGCAAGAGACAATGCTTTCGAAAAAGTGGCAGAAATGACCGCTGAACATCTGAAAAAAGAATATGGCGATAAGCTTAAAAATATGGCTTTCGTTTGTGTTCCTACAAGCAATAAAGACCATTACGCTACACGCTTTGGTGAGTTCTGCAAGCGTGTAAGCGAATTGTCAGGAGTGGAGAATGGATTCCCGCATATAGTCATTATGCAAAGTAGAATGGCAGTACATGAACACCGCCACGGCAAAAAGAAATGCGAGGTCAAACCACAATTGGTAGATTTCGATGTTCGCTATTTTAAGGGCAAAGATGTTTGTGTCTTTGATGATGTTGTTACCACCGGAAAAAGTTATGCGAACTTTGCAAATATGTTGGAAGATAATGGAGCAAACGTTGTTGGAGGTATGTTTTTAGGTAAAACTTTTTATAAATATAATCAAAACTAATGAATATGATGGAAAAATATAATATAGAAGAGACGATGGCTTTTACAGGACATCGTCTCATAGAGCCAGGAAGAGTAGAAGAGATTAAGACTCAATTGAGAATCAAGATAAAGGCTCTGTACGCAAAGGGTATAAGAATATATTTAAGTGGTATGGCACTTGGTTTCGATATGCTTGCAGCAGAGGTAGTCCAGTCTTTGAAGGCTGAATTGCCAAGTCTGAAACTCGTTGCCATAATACCTTTCAGAAATCAATGTAATAGATGGAGCTATATGAGTAGAGCAAGATATTGTGATATATTGGCAGCGGCAGACGATGCTATTGTTCTGAGTGATGGCTTTTATAAAGGATGTTGTCTTAAAAGAAATGACTTTATGATTGACCATTCTTGCGGCTTAATAGCTTTTTATGATGGTGGATATAAAGGAGGAACATTCTATACTTGTAAAAAGGCAAGGGCAAAGGAAAAGGAAATAATAAATTTGTATTGACTATCAGTCGAGGGTGTGTCATAAGTCTGTGACGCACCCTTTTTTTTTGT
>NZ_QTXV01000167.1:0-1078 GCF_003461825.1 Prevotella sp. AM42-24
GAAGACCATTCTTCAAATCGCCATCAGCGTCTTAACGGCGCTTGCAACCACGCTCGGCATAACGAGTTGTGTGGGATAAAGGAAAGATATTGCGTTCAAGCAAATCATAATAAAAGTTTTCAACTGTTTAAATTAATAGTATGTCTTCATAAAGCAAGCCCTCAGCTGTGATAGTTGGGGGCTTTCATTGTTTATGCCATGAACGGAATAATCACTTTTTAGAACAGTGGTCATTGGTCATGGTTATTTCTGGTCAATATCATTGAAGGTATTACTAAGAAATGGCTATAAACCTATTTATATATACAAAAAGATGGGGTTCATTCTCACGACTCACCCCCATCTAACATATCCCCCTTTGTCTGAGCATGCTATGATGGCATTGGCTATATATTAAACTTGACCATTTTCTACATCAGTAAGAATATTGAAAGTAATGACTCTTGCTCCACCTGATTTTCCTTTGCCTTTTTACAACTCATCAAGCAAACTATCTGCAGATTGAAGTTTACGCTTTCCAGCAATGGCTTCCTTTACCTCTGTCAAAGCGTTTCTGAGTTCTTTCATCAAGTCGCGCGATGAATCAATACTATGACTTCCGTCATCGGGGAAGATGCGGAAATTTCCTGCACGCGATTTTAGGACTACGTGCTCTCCTGCTTTTGCCAAATTCAGATACTTTGTCTGATTAGTGCGAAAGTCTCTTGTGCTAATTACAACCATAATTCTATATATTTGTTTACGATGCAAAGAAAGTGCTACCTTTCTTCTGCAAAGATACGGTTTTTTATTGAAACTGCAATCAAAATGGTAACCAAATTAACATTATTTGGTTACCAAATAAGCTTTACAAGGGGTAATGGATATGGTTCAAGTATATGAGTCATAATAGGTATCTTCATTATCGCAATCTTAAATGACAAGTTGGACTGAAATCCCGACTTGATGACTGCTGATTTCATCATATTTTGTGAAAATTCATATAGAGATGAGCAAAATATATAAATTTCTGAGCACTTTTATTATTTTTTTCTTACCTTTCCTCTATAAAACGAAAATGATTTCCCTCGCACAAGGT
>NZ_QTXV01000168.1:0-1073 GCF_003461825.1 Prevotella sp. AM42-24
CAGATTTTAGACCTGTCGGTCTGGGAGGATGACGCAGATTTTTTATGAACGCTTTTTGCCCCTGAAACTGTTGCGGACTAAGGCGGATTCACAATTTCTGCAGAGAGATTCTGTGGCAGTATGATGTTTGAAGCCTTCTATCATGGCCTGCGCTCTGGCGGATGAGAGGATTTCTTCCAGGGATTGATGGAAAAGATTGCCGAGAATGATGTCGCCATTGTGGTCTAAACAACACGGTACTAGACTTCCATCAGATAGAATTCCTATCTGCTTGAATAATGCTTTGCAGAAAACTTCTGGATTTTCAGACTCTTTTTTCTCTGTATCTGGCCATTCAAACTTTCTGTCAAATTCTAAATAGAGATTGTCGCAAAGTCTGAAACCATCTGGGCGCTCCTTCCATGGTTTGGGTACATATTTTTCTATATATTCCATGACCATTTCGTTTTCTTTGTCTTTTCCTCCTTGATTCCAGAGACGAAGTACGATACAGGTGCCTTTTTGTGCAGCTTGGGTGGAGAATTGCATTACCTGATCCATATAGGTTGATAATTCTCCCTTTGCATTACTTTCGTGGGAATGGAGAGATAATTGTATTTTGTGGGGTAAGGTATCGAGTAGATTCATCGCTCTTTCCAGTAAGGTGCCATTAGATGTAAGTACTGTCTTAAATCCTTTGGCTCTGGCTGTCTGAATAAATTGTGGTAGGAGAGGGTGAAGTAATGGTTCGCCCATGAGATGGAAATACAGAAAACAAACCTTCCCACTTACTTTATCTGTGAGAAGGTCAAATTCCTCTGCTGTCAATTGTCTTTTCTTCCTCTGATGTTTTGGACAGAAATCACAATTAAGATTACAAGTGTTTGTTATTTCGATATAGCAACGATCAATCATTTCTTTTCTCTTTCTTCAAAATTATACTTTTTCTCATTTAAATAGCTTCTCCTGCTATCTTCTTTGCAAGCAAAATTGTTTGCACATTTAAATCTCAGGCAAAGTTAAACAAAAAAAATGGATTTACCAAAATTTCTACATAAACCTCAAATCCGCAACCGCCCTCATAAGATGACACA
>NZ_QTXV01000169.1:0-400 GCF_003461825.1 Prevotella sp. AM42-24
CACAAAAAAAGGGTGCGTCACAGACTTATGACACACCCTCATTTCTTTGCCTGTATATAAAACAAAGATTCCTTAAACGATACCAGGCGCAAAAATAGTTATAATAGCAGCGAAAAATCTTGATTGTGACATTCCAACCGTAACTATGCCAGTTCAAATAACTTTAATCATATCAAAATGTAGTAAAATCATTAAATTCAGCAACAAAATTGAACGTAAGGAACAGGCGGGGCATGTCTGCCGATGGATGGCTTTTGGCATCACGATTGTCATCGTCGTCGTAGAATGTACCATAGTAATCGGCCTATTTGAATGGCGCAATAGAAGCAGGATGGAGAGCAGGATTGCAGAGAGGCACCTTTGGCGGAAAAGCATGTATGACTTGAACATGTGTGTCGCC
>NZ_QTXV01000169.1:410-1050 GCF_003461825.1 Prevotella sp. AM42-24
GTATGACTTGAACATGTGTGTCGCCAAATAGTCCCTACTTGGTGAGACAATGGAAAAACATTGACAGACATATTATTGTGCGTTTTCTGATTAATACTGCAATTCAATACAATAAATTCAATAGCCAATCGTTCTTTAACTATAACATAAAAGAAATAATAGATGAAAGTATCATTAAAAAACAGGTCAAAAACCAATTGAGTGCCGTAAAAAAAGTAACAAATAAAGGTAATACATATGGGAAATTTTAAAAAAAGAACTCTTTTTTATACTAAAGATTGTTTATTTATAGGTGTATCAATTTTCGTTATAGATATTGTCACTTTTGTTATTTTAATTTTTTTGTCTATGAGTGATAGTGAATCACCCATACTTGCTGATTATGTACACATTTTTTTAAAAGAAGTTTTATCTTTACCATTATCATTGATTAACAATGATTACCCTTTCTTTTTAGATGACCACCAAGTTCCCAAATTAATACTGTTCACAATGCCTGCAAACATTCTAATACAATCAGTTTTTTTCTGCTTTATAAAGGAATGCATAACTAAAATCTTAGTTACATTTTCGAATAAAAAAATATTGAATAATAAGAAATGAGAGATTCTTATATATAGGCTTAGGATTGCTTGTTTAT
>NZ_QTXV01000017.1:0-45000 GCF_003461825.1 Prevotella sp. AM42-24
AATCGTTGTGCTGTTTCTGTGTTGGCCTCATGTTTGCCTTCTTCCTTACCCTCTTCCTTACCCTTCTGGTAGCTGTCGTCTATGAGGGTTCTTTCAACGCTTACGGAATCCCAGAATTTGTCGTAGGCCCAGAGTTCGGCATCAGTGAAACCGGAAATCTCCAGTTCTTCTACGGCTTTTCCTATCTCCGGATCATTAAGCAAATCGGCAGGAATCTCCTTCGTATTGGAATTGATTTCTGTGAGGAAACGGAGCCACAAAACCATCATGCGCTTGTCGGCAATGGAATGTGGAGTGAACTTCGGGAGTTCTATGAAAGTGAAATGCAAGCCTTTGATTACCTTATTACTGTCCTTATCGTGCACGATGCGGTAGTTGTGGATGAAATCTGGAGTATCATGCGCAAAGATATCATTTATCAGGTTGAGAGAATACACAGGTTGGAGTTCACTATATTTTCCTCCCTTTTTAGCCTGACTCACATAGAGCTTGGATGCATTGAACAGTACTCGCTGCTGGAAGGCTTCAGACCATTCCATCTGCATTTCCACGCAGAACTTCCTGCCGCTGACATCTGTGCAGAGTACATCCACAATGGTGTTCTTGCCCCCTTCGAGCTGGGGCACAAGTTCTGTGGGCAAATACTTGATTTCGTGTATCTGCTCCTCTTCGCTGAGTGGCAGGAGTGCGTTCAGAAGGCTGATCAGTCTTTTAGGATGATTGCCGAATATCTTCTTGAACGTGAGGTCTGCCTTAGGATCTAAGTACTTCATAACCATCTGTTTTAAAATCTACAGCGCAAAGTTACGACTTTATTTCCAAACCCGCAAGAGCTTTCTGGGAAAAGTTTCTGAAAAAGTTAGAGATTGCTTTTTTCATGTGACAGGACAAGGGTCTATATGCCACCACGATGAAAACGTGACGTATAGACCCTTAAAACCATAGAAATGCATGTTTTTTTAGTAAAAATGCAGGCTTGTTGATAGAAATGTAAGTAAAAATGAGAAAAATGCAGCAAAAAGCAACAATTCTTGCAAAAATATGCTTGGTTTAACAGAAAAAGTCTTAACTTTGCAGCGGATTTGAGATAATATGCAGTTTTTTGCAGTTTCTCGTTTCCAAGTTCACACTTATAACAACTTTTAAATTAAAAAGATTCGATTATGAAAGTAGCAATTGTTGGTGCAAGTGGCGCAGTAGGTCAGGAATTCTTGCGCATCCTTGCAGAGAGAAATTTCCCAATGGATGATTTGGTGTTGTTTGGTTCTGAGCGTTCTGCTGGACGAAAATACAACTTCAAGGGAAAGGACTATGAGGTCAAACTTTTGCAGCATAACGATGACTTTAAAGATGTCGATATTGCTTTCACATCTGCTGGTGGTGGTACTTCTGAGGAATTTGCTGAGACCATTACTAAGTATGGTGCTGTCATGATAGATAACTCAAGTGCATTCCGTATGTGCGACGATGTGCCTCTGGTTGTGCCTGAGGTGAATGCTGAGGATGCGCTGAACCGCCCTCGTAATATCATCGCCAACCCTAACTGTACTACTATTATGATGGTAGTGGTTTTGAAGCCTATCGATGACTTGAGTCATATCAAGAAGATTCATATCTCTTCTTACCAGAGTGCTTCTGGTGCTGGTGCTGCAGCTATGGCTGAACTTGAGCAGCAGTATAAGGACATCATTGAGACTGGTAAGACTGATCATATCAATAAGTTCCCTCATCAGTTGGCTTACAATGTCATTCCACAGATAGACAAGATGACTCCAAATGATTACACCAAGGAGGAGATGAAGATGTATAACGAGACTCGCAAGATTATGCACTCTGATGTTCGCACCAGTGCTACTTGTGTGCGTGTTTCTTCTCTCCGTTCTCACTCAGAGAGTGTATGGTTTGAGACAGAGAAGCCATTGGCAGTAGAGGATATCCGCAAGGCTTTGGAAGCTGCTCCTGGCGTTACTGTGAAGGATGATGCTCAGAACTACGTTTATCCAATGCCATTGGAGAGCGCTGGTAAGGATGATGTCTATGTAGGTCGTATCCGCAAGGATTTGGCTGATGACAACGGCAATACTTTGTGGCTCACTGGCGACCAGATTCGTAAGGGTGCTGCCCTGAATGCTGTGCAGATTGCTGAGTACTTGATTAAGGTGGGCAACGTAAAGTAATTGCATGCTGGAAAGATTTAAACTTTTGCTCCAGGAAATGAACCGGGGCATATATGAAAAAGATACAGAAATTTCGCTCTCGCTCCTTGCCGCTCTGGCAGGCGAGAGCGTTATTCTTTTAGGCCCTCCTGGAGTAGCGAAGAGTATGGTGGCCCGTCAGTTGAAGACTGCTTTCAGAGATGCTCATAGTTTTGAGTACCTGATGTCGCGTTTCTCTACTCCTGATGAAATCTTCGGTCCTGTGAGTATTCAGAAATTAAAGTCTTCTGATACTTATGAACGTGCGGTGGATGGTTATCTGCCTACTGCTGATGTGGTCTTTCTGGATGAAATCTGGAAGGCGGGGCCTGCTATTCAGAATACGCTTCTCACGGTGATCAATGAAAAACTGTTCCGCAATGGTAATCGGGAGATGCACCTTCCGCTGAAACTTCTAGTGGCTGCCAGCAATGAGTTGCCGGCAAAGGGCGAGGGTTTGGAGGCTCTCTGGGACCGATTTGTCATTCGCATTGAGAGTCGTCCGATTAAGAAGGAATCGAATTTCAGGGCGATGCTCTTGGAGGTGAAGAGTGAAGAACGAAGAGTGAAGAATTCAAATGCTATTACTGCAGAAGAGTATGCGGAATGGTCGGAGAATATCAATAAGATAGGCGTAAAGGAGGAGGTGCTGGATGTCATTTCCGTCATTCGTAAATCCTTGAGAGCCGTGAATGTGGATGAGGCTGCTGAGCGCAGGAATATCTACGTGAGCGATCGTCGCTGGAAGAATATTGCCCGTCTGCTCCGTACTTCTGCTTTCATGCAGGACAGGGAAGAGGTTGATTGCTGCGACTTGCTTCCTATCTATCATTGTCTCTGGCAGGAACCGGAGGAAAGGGATGCCATCCGTACTATTGTGATCCGTGCTCTTTTTGCTCCTTTGGCAGAGAAACTGGTGGAGATGAAGAATGCGCTTGCTGAAGACATCAAGTATCATCGCATTCGTAAGAGCCCGGATGAGGGCAGAGATTATGAGGGAGAAATAGAAGCTCTCTCCGATGGTCTGAGTTCGCTGGAGAGACGTTTGGGTGAGAATCTCTTTGTTTCGTCTGATGATAAAAATGAAATCTCAGCTTATCTGAGAGACTTCTATAAGGAACTTGCCTTCACAAGACAGGACACAATGAAACTGTATGAGGATTATAGATAAAGAAAGAGAGGGTTGAGAAACTGATTGTATTGTTCTCAACCCTCTCTTTCTATTTTATTTTTTTAGAAATTTTCTTCTAAAATATTCTTGGCCTTACAGCGTCTTGGCAAACTGTTCGATACTGAATGAACCATCAAGATCCTTTATCTTAATCTTTCCTTGCTGTATTTCAAAGAAAAATTCGCGGATGCGATCTACTGTCAATACGGCAGGATTGCCTTCCTTATCGATTCCCAAATCATACGTCTTCAACAGTTGTGGACCTAATGCTGCTGCGGTCAAAAGGAAGTGATTCTGGAACTTGTCCGTGTCTATCAGGTCGGCTGCCAAAACCTTACCTACTACACTATAACTGTGGAGAGTACGTTGCTGGTTATTATCAGTCAGGGTGGTGCGCAAGTCATCTGAAGCGAGGTTAATCTCTATCTTTCCACTTTCCGGTGCTTCTTCCTGATGGCGGTATAGTGACCCCAGATCTGCCAAAGCCAGTGAATATAGGTGACTGGCAGGTGTGTAGTTCACTCTTTCCACGCTGAATACTGACGGAAGCAAGAGGTGGATGATGCCGTCCATTTCTACAAAAGGAGAGATAAATGTGCCCACTACGGAGTTTTTGACAGACAGTGACTGTGTAGCGAAAACTCCACCGATGACAACACAATTGTCCAGTTCGATTTCATCTCCATACAAGCTGCCAGCCACAAAGGCATTGGTCAGCGTGATGCTCTTGGCATTGACGTCAGAACAGAAAGTGGTATTGCATCTGGTGGCTCTTGTTACGACAGATGTGGCAGAGCCTACAGCCTTTTTGAAGGTTACATTGCCTTCTACATCATTATTGATGTAAATCTCTTTCTGTGTAAAAACGGCGCCTTTCACTTCAAAAGGAGCAGCTTCGATGGTGAGTTTGCTGGCATAGAGAGGACCTTCTACCACAGTCTCGCCCACCACGTTGACTGTTCTTGACAGTTCGGCGATCTTGTTTGGCAAGATGCCGCCCTTTACGATATGATTTTCCAAACGGAGATTGGTATCCGTGATATGTAATTCTTTTAGATTGCTCATGATAAGAAAGATTACTGATTTAACAATTTGTTGATCATGTCCTTTACTCGCATGGAGTGAGGATCACTGCCCTTGATATGGGTTGCTATTTCTGACTGGACATACGACTTCACCTGTTCTTCTGCAGTCTCTGTTTCTTGGTTGAAATCCATCTCATCCAACTGCTGACAGAGTTTGTACTCCATGTCTTTGTCTCTGGAAGATAGATAGTCAGGAACCAGACATTGGCGTTCTACCTGATGATTCTCCGATTCGGTTTTCATATAGCATACGGGAACCCAATAGCCATCCTTTCCACTTCCATCGATGCAGGTATTTTGAATTGCACGGTCAGAAAGGGCTTTTGACATGAGGAAGTTCTGAGCTTGAGTCATCGCCTGGAGTGTATGATTCTTGACAGATGCAGTATTGACCTGCGCCTGAAGCACACTACTCTCCTTGCTGATGGTAGCCACCGTCTGTACCATGTCGGTATGAAGCATTCGGTCGTTTTGTTTCTCTACACCTTCTACCAGTTTGAAAACAGGCTGGTCTATCTCGTGGATACGATTGGATAGTTCCCTATTCAAATCATTGAATATTTTCTGATACCGGGCTGTGGTGCGCGCATAATCCTCAGCCATTGTGTCCTGTATTGCCTTGAGCGAGGTTGCTTGCTGTCTGAGTAGGAGCAATCGGGCATTGATAACCTGTTCCAGCTCAGCCTTCTGAGTTCCCATGTCTGTTCTTACCGTGTGGAAAAATCCGTCGATGAGAGCCTTGGAAACTTTGTCTGCATTCTTCCTGATAGCGATACATTGGGCTGTATTCATTGCACCCACACTGGCGGTGAGTCCATTCACATGATTATTGCAGTTGGCTACGCTGGCATCAAAAGGAGCGGTGTCCACATGAATATCAACATCCACTTGCTCGTAAGCAGTTCCGCTATATGATGCGGTTGTGGAACCACCATGCTCAGAAGCCGGGTAGTTTACCGTAACAGTGCCACTATAGTGAACCGCAATGGTTCTGCTAAAACTTTCTGTATAACTCATAGCTTACTGATTATAGTGTTTTTGACTCGGCTGTAGTATACAGCTTTTGAATCATCTGCTTAACTCTCTGTGATGCGTTGGAAGAATCCACCAGGCGGTTGAACTCTTCGTCCACTTGGGCTGACCATTTCTCGTCTTTCCATTCCATGTCTTTTTCACGGATCACATTGTTGATTTGTGAAGCATTGGCAGAAGAAAGGTCATCTGGTGTCCATACCTCTGTTCTTGGGATGCTGGCTGTATCGCTGATACTTTCACAGATGATGACCGGAATCTGGCAAGTCTTGTCCTCATTGCCCTGTACATTGGAAATCAGGATCTGATTGGTCAGTACTCTTTGCTTTCCTATTTGAGCCAGGAAGTCGGCAGACTGCTCTAGTGCGTATTGCGCATTGTACTTCATCTTGGACATCAGGATTCTCTGACTGTCTGTAAGTCCTTCTATCTGTGAGTTGGCAGCCCATCCCGTAAGCGCATTCATACGATTGGAAGCAGTAACCATATTCTTGTTGACCAATTCGAAAACAGGTTGGTCTATCTGGCGTATTCTCTGTTCCAACTCCTTGTTGATGCTGGTGAAGATGCGATGGTATCTTTCACAGATTCTTCCATATTCGCGTTCCATATTATTCTTGATGCCCATGAGGATGCGTTTCTGTTGTCCTAAGTGCATGAGAAGTGCTTCTACACGGCTATGCTTGCTTGCGATTTTCTGTGAAATCTGTGAGCACATCAAGGTGAAGAACCCTCTGTTTACATTACTGCAAACCTTATTGGCGCCGCTGTTTTCGGCAGCGATAACCGCAGCCTGCATGGTGGTGACCGCCGCAGTTGTTCCTTTCACATGATTGGAAACGCTATGGAGTTCCTCAGCCATCGGTTTGGTATCGACTCTGCAACTGATTGTTGTTGACATAGTTTTCTCCTCCTATTATTTAATTGTCTTTATTTTGCTCATTCTCTTCATCCTCGGAATCCTCTCTGTCTTCTTCATCCTCTTCAGAAAGAATTCCATCCAGATTTGCTTCAAGAAGATCATCATCCAGATTGGTATCAGCAGTATCTTCTTCCTTGTTTCCTTCAGGAAGGTTCTCCTCCTGATTCGTTCCAACTGGATTTTCCTCCTGAACTGATACGGCAGTATTCTCCTCCTGTTTTCCCTCGATGGAAATACGGCTTACTTCATCAAGTGCATTGATGGCAAGTGAAGGGAGGTTGAGTGAAAGATGCTCGTAGGTGAGGTTCTCGACGTTTGGCTCAGGCAGCAGTACGGATTCCTTGGCGAGCAGTGGGTTGGTAGAAGCCAATGGCTTGCGGCGCTCATCGAGTGTCTGTACCTCGCTGGCTGCCACAGCCATCGTGTTGGAGTAACCATCCTGCAGTCTTGCATCGTAGAATTCCACGTGACCGAACTTTTCTGCCTTCAGTGCGATGTCTTCCTGCAGACGGTCCATATAGTCGCTGAAATCTTCCTGTGCTTTCTTGAATTCCTGTGCTTGCAGTTCGAAGGCTGCCAGATTTTCCATTGTATTGTCCTCTTTCTGTACGATGGTATTGTCGAGGGAGGCTCCTTCCTGTCCCATCGAGTCGAGGGTTTTCTGCAACTGTGCCAGCGTGTTGTAGGCTTCTACATATTCACTCAGCGTCTGTTGCATATTATTAATAATGTCGGCACTTTCTGCGTGGTTGGAACGATAGAAAGCATCTACGTCCTGATGCCACTTGTTGAGGTAGCTCAGTTTCTGGTCATGGATATGGCTATATACACGAATTCTCTCGATGCGGTTTTCCATCATGAGGCGTTGTACCATAGGTGCAACGATTTCTTCATAAATCTGATGTACGCCGAATGGGACGTTGGAGGTACTGTTGTCTTCTGCTGTCCACTCGTCTGCAAAGAGGTTGTAGCGAACTCTGGAACTATCTCTGAGCTGGAATGGTTCGTAACCTTGAATGGAGTCAGAATAGTCGAACTTTTCGTTCTTGATTCTTCTGATTTCCTCTGCTTCCAACAATGGGGAATAATGATTGTAAGGAGCCTTGAGAATTTTGAAGAGCAAGTCGTTTGACTTGTTGACCACCTTGTCGGTAGATGCGAGTTTCATGGCAGAGACAGTCTGTACAGACATCGCCATGGTGTGCATGAGGTGCTTCAGTACATCCTCGAACTGCTCTGTATCGTTTGAAAGGGAATCCTTGAGTTGGTTTAATTTGCAGAAGTCGTCTATCTCACTGTTGTATTTCTTGTCGTCGAATACCTTGACAATCGGATGTCCGGCGGTATCGCTGGTAGCATATTCATTGAGGAATCCTAAAAAATCACTGTGGTCGGCTACCAATGGAAGGTCAACAGACTTTACTTCCGTATCGTTCATGCAGTAAGAGATGGTACGGATAGAGCGGTCCAGTTTGCCGATATAGTCGCTCTGGTTGACTTCCTGAATAGAGAGGGAATAATCGTTGGTGTCAATGGTTTCTGGCTCATCAGAGGTTTCTACGATAGGAGCTTCCTTCGTCAGTTTCTCCATTTGTGTCATTGTCTCTACCAGCAGATCGTTCTGGCGTGACATCTGAAGGCTGACGTGAGACATCGGAACATTTCCGGAGTAATCTACCACGAAACATTTGTCCTCGTATGCCATTTGTTGAGCTACAGGCACGTAAGCCACGCCCATTTTGGTCACTTTGTAGTCACGGAAGATGTTTTCATGTTCCTTTTTCTTTTCTCCGATTCTTTCATCGATTTCCAGAATCTGTTCTTCATATTGCTTCTTACGGATGAAGTACATGAAGAAAGCGATGATGGTGAGGAACCATTTCCAGATGTCGCTTTTCTTGATTTCGATTTCCTGACGGTAAGCTTCGAGGTCGCTGATTTGCTTTTCGATAGCTTCTTCCTGCTTTACGATCTGTTCTGCGGCTTGTTCGTAATAGTTAAACAAGAGTCGAGCCTGGTCTTGGTAGATATTGCTCGAATCGCTAAAAATTTTACCGGTTGATGCCATAGTTATTAGTTATTTTAAAATGAATACTTTTACTACATGGTTTCTCTTGTGCTTGTAACTTTATCTCGCATTTTTTCTCCTGATGAGAATTCGATGGAGGTGTTCTACTTCCTCAGCTATCCGGTTTTGGTTGATGGTAACGTCTCTCATCATAACTCTTAGAGATTCTGCCAGTTGACAGAACTGCTGGTCTATCTCCTTAGCTTCTGAAGTGCAGGAAGGAGTGATATAACGGATATCTTCGTTGATTTGCTGGATTTTGTTTCGGGTCATCTCATCCAGTTCCTTGGTCTGTATTGCATCTTCCATGAGATTTTCCATGGTAGATTTTAGCCATTTCTTGCCCAACACCTGGTTTTCTTCTCTCTGATAGCACTGTTCTACCTTCTCACCTGCATGTGAGGAAGCCAGGCGACCTACCAGGGCTATGAAGATGATTGCAAGCTGACCAATGAGCTGGATCTTGAAAGACAGGTCGTTCATGATACCTGCCACCATGAGGCAGATGGATAACAGACTGCAGACATTGACAGTTAACAGATGGATGCCCAACATGCCCACTTCCTTGTGAGCCTTCTCGTTCAGATTGACAAGTGGGAAGAGGGTAAATTCTACAAATTGGGTGAAAATCAGGCAAGACATGAAGATGTCGAGCAACTTGATATTGTCTTCCAGGGTTGCTCCCAGGACAAAGAAACCGCTAATGATGAGTCCATAGCCAAGCAGGATGGCGAGGATATGGAATATGTTTTTGGCGCTCATAATCATAAAGATTTTAAAAGTGAATAATTATATTTTTTGGCCACACTTAGGACAGAACCGTGATGTAGGTGGAATATCTGCACCACATCTTGGACATAGGTTGCCTGATGGACGGACGGTCTGAGGAGCACCACAATGTGGACAGAAGGCTGCACCAGGAGTAAGTTGGGCACCGCAGGAATTGCAGGTTGCTCCTCCCATCGTAGCCTGCTGTAATGGCGTTCCGCAACTTACACAGCGTCTGGCGTTCTTTGGATTGTCTGCACCGCATTTCGGACATGGATTATATTCGCTTCCGCAGTGAGGACAGAAGCGCTCGGTAGTCAGGTGTTTCTTGGAACAGTTGGCGCAATAGATTTCTTTCACGCCGCCACCTTGCTGTGCATTGGGTTGCATTCCTCCCATACCGCCTTGCATTCCTCCCATGCCACCTTGGTTTCCTGAGAAGGTAGGCTGATTGTTGTGCGTCTGCATCATACCTGCACCCATTCCGCCTCCCATGCCTCCGTTGCCCATCATGTTCATGGCCATGATACCGGCAATCAGGCCGTTGCCGCCAGAAAGGTTGCCCATCTGGTTGACGGCATTGTTGGCCATGTCAAACATCTGTTCCTGTTGCCAGGAATGTCCTGTGATAGACATGGAAGCCTGACTTGCGATGGCGTCAGCTATTTTTTTGCCTTCAGGTGTGCTGGTGTCGATAGAGATATCGTTGACATAAAACTTTGTGAGACTCAATCCATATTCCTCCCAGAAAGGAAGCAGAAATTGCTTGATGTAATCAGAGAGGTTGCTGAGGTAGGCTGAGATGCTCTTGAAGCCCACTCGCTGGTTGTTCATAAACTGGATGATGGCGCTCTTTGACTTAGATGCGAATTCTCCATAGGCCTGTGAGAGCATATCAGATTCGGTAAACACTTCTTTGGTGCCTACCATCTTGATGAGGAATTTTGCTGCATCGGATACGAACAGACCATACTGTCCTTCTGCCTTGAGAGGGAGCAGCGTATTATAGTCGGCATCATGAACAGCCATACTGTTGACATTCCAACTCAGATTGGCTGGATATAACTTGTTGACAATCCACACCTCTGCAGTAAATGGGTTGTTTCCTCCAAAAGGAAGACCATATAACCTGCGGAGAAGAGGGATGTTTTCTGAGTTCAATGTGTGCTTGCCTGGACCAAATTTGTCCATCATCTGCCCCTTGCTGAACAAAAATGCCTCTTGTGACTCAGCTACTATGAGTTGAGTAAAGGTACTGAGATTTGTCTCAGGGTAGCGATATGCAAAAACAAACTCACCGTTTTGGTTTTGGGGTTTCCAACTTGCGCAATCTATAAATGCCATATTTTATAAAGTTTTTAGTTTCTGAAATTAAAGGCAAATATAGTGAAAAAACTAATACATGTGCCGAAAATGATAAAAAAATAATTGAGAATAAAGAATATTTAACACAAGAAGAAGAGGTCGCAGGAAAAATAGAATGGTTAGTGGTGGATTTTTAGAGGGAAAGTTGTATTTCCCGTGGATTTTAAGTAACTTTGCAGAAAATATTCTGCATTCGATTTGCATTATCTTTGCATAAGATAAGCTGCATCTCTGCAAAACAATTTTAGAATTTAGAAAATATGAATCAAGAAAATCAAATATTGTCTCCTGAACTGGAGGCTCGTGTGCATCAGGCAGTGGAGAATTTCATGCAGGGCTATGGCTGCTGCCAATCTGTGGTGGCTGCTTTTGCTGATCTGTATGGTCTCGATGAAACAATGGCTAAACGTATCGGTGCTGGCTTCGGCGGCGGAGTGGGTAGAATGCGCATGATGTGTGGCGCAGTATCAGGTATTGTTGTGCTGGTGGGACTGGATTGCGGTCAGACCGAGGGCGACGACCGCGAGGGCAAGTCTGCCTGCTACAAGGTAGTGCAGGATTTGTTAGCTAAGTCAAAGCAGCAGAATGGCAGTATCATCTGTGCTGAAATCCTCGGTCTGAAAGGATATGAGAAGGCACAGTCCAGTTATGTGGCTTCAGCCCGTACGGCAGAATACTACAAATCTCGCCCTTGTGCTGCAAAGGTGGAGAGTGCTGCCCGCATCTTTGCTGAATATCTGATGGAAAAATGAAATATCAGACCAATAAGGACTTGGTAGAATCCCAGTTCTACCTGAAAATGCTGGATGATTTCTGCAAGTCGGGACAGGTGAAAATTCCTGATCCGGCAAGTACTGTCATGCCTTGGGATTTGAAGGAAGATCCGCTCAAGGATTATCTGATTCACCTCTTTACCTTGAAAGTTACTATTGCAGAGACAGGTGAAGAGGTGCAGAAATTCCAGCGCCAGGTGGTTAACAGCAGAATCAAGAGCAAGATTTTCTATGAGACTGTAGGAAAATTCATCGTGGAATGTGTTCACCACATGAGATTCCAGCGACAGAGAGCCTGGACGGAAAGTCATCGGGCTGATGATGTGCTCGACTGGACTCCCTTCCGTAGGATGAACGAAGAGGTTTGGAGACCCTTGCTTGACCAGATTGATGAGGAGCATCGGAATGATGGATTCGACAAAACTTTCTTCCTCCGGCTTTTCGGGGAGGAGTCTATTCAAGCTAGTCATAATGGAGAAATTCATGATGGAGATACTGATAGGTTGCATTCTTCTATCGGCGCTTCCAAAGTTGAGAACTGGGAACGGCTGGTAAGGGATTGGAAGGCTTGTATAGAGCAGCAGGTGATTTCTAAATTGAAGGACTTCATAGCGCTCAGACAGACTCATTTCGAGACCGGATTGGTCCGCATGATGGATCAGATAACCCGCAATATGAAGTTGAAGGGTATTTCTGAACAGCGGGCGGTTCAGGCATGGGAAATGATGAAGAACGCCTGGACAGAGACGGAATTTGAGCGCCGACTGAACGAGATGAAAATACAGGATCAATATCCTGAAATCAAGGAAATCGTAGCGAAGATGGGACGTGTGGCGGATGCCAATGGTAAGGACCGGCTGACCATCGCTTCGGGTGTCGATATGAAGATGGAACATTCCTCAGGAAGTGATATTGAGGGCATTACCGTGGGCGATGATCTCAACTCGCTTCTTCCGCTCGAACTTGCACAATACAGTGATGAGGACATGGAGGGACTCTTTATATATAAGTATCGCACGCGTAGGTTGCAGACTTTCCGCTACAAGAGTGAGATGGCTAAGCCTTCCCGCAAACTCGGTTTTACACATGCCTCACGCAAGGGTCCTATGATTGTCTGCCTCGATACTTCTGCGAGTATGTATGGCACTCCTGAAAGAATATCTTCCACGCTCATTTCCCTGATAGAAGAAACGGCAGAAGAACTGGAGCGAGACTGTTTTCTGATAGATTTCTCGGTGAGTACACGTGCCATCGATCTCATGGCTAAGAGAAAGGTGGAACGGCTGAAGAAGATTGGAATCAATATTGTGGAAGGGAAGGAAGATACGGCATCAGCCAGTCATCTCCCTTTTATCGGAGGAGGAACATCTGCGAAAAAAATGATGAGCCAGATGTTCGAGTTGCTCGATCATGATGGATTGCATTATGTGAATGCAGACGTACTTTGGATAACCGACTTTCTGATTCCGAATCCCTCGCAGGCTATGCTGTCGAGATTCAAGGAATACAAGGAGACGGGCACCCGGTTTTATGGCATCCGTATTGTCAGAAGCGACGATAAGGAGCCGAATGAATGGAAGGCTTACTTCAACCAGATTTATACCGTCAGATATCGTCCTTTGAGACGATACTGACGGTTGAAGTCTGTGGGCTTATTTCTTCTTGGTCAGCACATAGTGCTTGGCCATTGCGCCCTCTGGTTCTGTGCCGAGAGAATCGGTCATGATGAGGCTCTGGGCATCCTTTACCTTGTAGTATGACTTCTCGCCACTTGAAGGGCGGGTGATTTCTACTACGCCATTAGCCAGCATCTTGAAGATTCCGCTTGCTTCGTCGTGACCATCCTTGCGCTCAATATAGTCGGCTGAGTACTGGTAAGTACTGTCGGCATTGAGTGTGAGCACGGTCTTGATACCTGGGCAATCGGCTGCAGGGAGTGTTCCTTCGTAAGTACCTGCGATAGAATCGAGGACGAAGGCATTAGATTCGAGAGAATCCTTCTCTGTATAGCTGAGACTATCTTGGTCAGCTTCCTGATTGTTGGTCTTCTTGCTATTGCAAGAACCAACTGACAGAGCTGCTATGACAGCTGCTGTCAAAACTAATTTCTTTTTCATAATGAATTTCTTTACTGTTCTTGTGGCAAATATACGCTTTTCTTCACTATCTGCAAACTTTTGACAAAGAATTTATGGAATATTTAACATTCGCCGTTCTATCAGTAAAAGTTGTTAAAGATACAATGTGGGGCTTAATCGTTGCCCCAAATTTGGTGGAGTCGCAAAATATCGTTAACTTTGCAATCGTAAAGAGAAATCTCGGGAAAGTTATCTTTACAATAATAGATTTTAAACAGTTTATAGAAGAAACATGAAATATATTATCTTTGACTTTGACGGTACGATCGGAGATTCTCAAAGTCTGATCGTTAAGACATTGCAGGACACGATGAGGGCCAGGCATCTCGAAGTGAAATCGGATGAGGAATGTGCCAAGACTATCGGTTTACGACTGGATGAGGCTTTCGTCTCGCTCTTTGATATGAGTGATGAGGAAGGGATGGAGTGTGCTGCTACTTATCGCGAGATATTCCTGAAAAACAAGCAAACGATGATCGTAAAGCCGTTTCCTCATGTGATAGAAACGCTCAGGGAGTTGCATCATCGCGGATTTGTATTGGGAATGGCAAGCAGCAGAAACCATTGCTCGCTGGATGGATATGTGAAACAGATGCAGTTGGAGGATATTTTCTCCTCTATTGTGGCGGGCGATGATGTGGAGCATGTGAAGCCTGCTCCCGATATGGTTTTCAAGGCTTTGGGAGAGATGAGAGGAATGAAAAATCCTGTAACTTCGCCTGATGACGTGAAGGATATGCTTGAAGAAACCTTAGTGGTTGGTGATATGAATTTCGATGTGGATATGGCGCATCATGCCGGTTGCAGGGCTTGTGCCGTAACTTATGGTAACGGAACCCGTGAGCAGCTTGCCGCTGCAGAATGGATCATTGATGATTTCGCCGAACTTCAGAAAAACCTAAAAGGATAAATGTTTCAGAAAACATAAAATGCTCAAGGAGTAAAAAGATAAAATCAAGAAGTAAAAGAATAAAACAGGAAATGAATGAAAGATTATTTTATCGCTTGTAGAATAAAAAAGCAGGTGAAATAATCTTTTATTCATTTTTTTATTGTACCTTTGCACTCGCAATTGGTTTGCTGCCACTTCCTGCCGCCGCAGGCATGGAGGGTGCGTAGTGATTAAAAGGGAATCGGGTGAGAAGCCCGGACAGTCCCGCTGCTGTAAGCGTCTTATTGCGGTAAGCACCATGGTCACTGACATTTTTTCGGGAAGACCGCTTGCCATGAGTTTTGCTTCTTCTGCTGGATATCATCAAAGAATGATGATTTCAAGTAATGATATCTTCCAAGAAGATGCTGGGAGGCCGCAAGTCAGAAGACCTGCCGTTGCCATCGGAAACGACATCATTGAAGCTTGTCTTAAGGATAAGAAATTCCGATGATTCTATCCAACCCCGTGGGATGGGTTAGTGATGGAGACATATTAAGGTATTAAACATATATAATAAGGTATATGAGTATGAAACGATTACCATTGTGCATCTTGTGCATGATGGCAAGTGTGGTGTTATATGCCCAAAAGCATGTAGGCAGCTTGGATAGTATCCATTCCATCAAAGAGGTTGTTGTGGTAGGCAATAACCAGCCTGGCGTTATTCCTGCCCAGATTATGGGGGGAGAGGAACTGCAACGCCTGAATAGTTTGAGCGTGGCTGATGCCTTGAGGTTCTTTTCGGGTGTTCAACTGAAGGACTATGGCGGTGTGGGTGGCATCAAGACTATCAACATTCGTTCAATGGGCACGAATCATGTGGGAGTGTTCTATGACGGCATCGAACTCGCTAATGCCCAGAACGGACAAGTGGACTTGGGTATGTATTCGCTTGACAATATGCAGACCATCAGTCTATATAATGGACAGAAAAGTCAGATATTCCAAACTGCCAAGGAATTTGCCTCGGCAGGTTCGGTATATCTGCAAAGTCGTGTGCCTGAGTTTGAAGAGGGAAAGACTTACAATATGAAAGCAAAACTGAAGCTGGGGTCCTTCGACTTGGTGAATCCTTCCTTGCTCATGGAGTTGAAAGTTTCTGACCATGTGAGTGCTTCCTTCAGTGGAGAGTGGTTGAGTAGTAGTGGCAAGTATAAGTTTCGTTATCGTCGCAAGGCGGTGAGAGGCGATGAGCTGATGTATGATACCACGGCAGTTCGCCAAAATGGAGATATCCGAGCCACAAGGATGGAGGGTGCACTCTTCGGTCAAATCAAAGGAGGCGGCTGGATGCTCAAGGCTTACAACTATACCTCGGAGCGTGGTGTGCCAGGAGCTATCGTCAATAATGTATGGCGTAGGGGTGAGCGCATCAGCGACAACAACTCCTTCTTCCAAGGATATATCCAGAAACGTCTTACGCCTAAATATCAAACCAAGTTGTCTGCCAAGTATTCCTATTTTCTCACTAAGTATGTGAATAAGGACACTACGGTCATGATGATAGACAATGTGTATCGCCAAAAGGAGTTTTATCTCTCCACACAGCATCAATACGACATCACCAACTTCTGGAAAGTATCGGGTGCCTATGATTTTCAATGGAACAACATGGATGCCGATATGTACGGATTTGTGCATCCTACACGTTGGAATCATATGCTTTCCCTGGCAACTTCTCTTGCCTGGGGAGGTTTCAAGATGCAGGGAAGCGTGGTGTATAACTATGTACACGATGTGACTCGCGATGTAGAGTCGCCAGCCGACAAGAATACTTGGATGCCAGCGGTATTCCTCTACTATAAGCCTTTTGCTGAGGTGGGCTTCTCTTTGCGTGCTTTCTACAAGAAGAGCTTTCGTATGCCGACATTCAACGACTTGTATTATGCCGAGATGGGGAACTCCAAACTCAATCCTGAATATACTACCCAATATGACATTGGCTTCGCATATTACAGCAAGCGCATGAAGGGCTTGCTCTATGAGTGGGCGGTACAGGTAGATGGCTATCGCAACTTTGTGAGTGATAAGATTGTAGCTTATCCTAAGGGGGCACAATTCAGATGGACGATGCTCAATCTGGGCAAGGTACACATCAATGGTCTTGATGCCAAGATGAGTGCTACGTTCCGTCCGGTGCGTAAGCTCTATTTTACCACCCGTTTGCAATATACCTATCAGCAGGCTATCGATGTGACCAATCCTGCCGACACTTATTATCGAGACCAGATACCATATATCCCTTGGCATAGTGGTTCGGCGGTCGTGCAGATGGACTATGGTACATGGGGGTTGAACTATAGTTTTATCTATACCGGCGAACGATACAATCAGCAAGAGAATATTATCTACAACCATACCCAGCCTTGGTACACCCATGACCTTTCCGTGCAGAAGAGTTTCTGTTGGCGTAACTATCAGGCAAAGGTGGCTTTGGAGGTGAATAATCTCTTGAGTCAAGACTATGACGTAATACTCAATTATCCGATGCCTAAGCGCAATTATCGTGTAACCCTAACATTTGAGTTATGATGAAAAAACTATTGTTAGTTTTGATGTTGGGCATCTGCTTGGTGGGGTGTCGTGAAGATGAGGTGGTAGTGCCTACCGAGTACGACATTATCCCCGAAGAGGTGCTGCCTGGTCAGAAATGTGTAGGTATGTACTTGCTCAATGAGGGAAACATGGGCAGCAATAAAAGTACGCTCGATTATGTGGACTTCGAGCAAGGCTATTATGTGCGCAATCTCTATGCAGAGCGTAATCCGCAGGTAGTCAAGGAACTGGGCGATGTGGGCAATGATATACAGATTTATGGTTCACGCATCTATGCCGTCATTAACTGTTCCAATAAGATAGAAGTGCTCGATGCCCGTACGGCTCGCCGAATCGGGCAGATAGACATTCCCAATGTGCGCTATGTACGGTTTCATAAAGGATATGCCTATGCCACGTCATATGTAGGTCCTGTGCAACTCAATAATCCCAATGCGGTGCAAGGGGCTGTCTATAAGATTGACACCCTTTCACTCAAGACTGTAGGCAGATGTACCGTGGGATACCAACCCGATGAACTATGCGTACTGGGACAGTATATCTATGTGGCAAACTCAGGTGGATATATGGCACCCAACTATGATAAGACGGTGTCGGTGATAGAGATAGAGGGCTTTAAGCAGGTGGAGAAGATACCTGTTGGCATCAACCTCCATCACATCAAGGCAGATGCCTATGGTAAGCTATGGGTTACCTCTCGTGGCGACTACGAGGGCGTTAGTTCCAAACTCTTTGTACTGGACAAGAAGTTTGGGCGCAATGAGATGCAGGTTACAGATACGCTCAACATACCTTGCTCTGACTTTTGTATCAGTGGCGACTCGCTGTATTATTATGCCACAGAGTGGAATAATAAGACGCAGCAAAATACCATCAGCTATGGCATTATCAATGTGAAGACCAAGCAGAAACTGAGTGATTTGTTTATCACAGATGGCACAGAACGCGACATTACCATACCTTATGGTATTGCCGTTCATCCAGAGACTCATGACATCTATGTCACGGATGCCAAGAATTATGTGTCGAGTGGTGTGTTGCATTGCTACAATAGATATGGAGTGCATAAATGGAGTGTACGAACGGGAGATATTCCTGCGCACATGTGTTTTTTGGTGAGAAAATAAGGTGTAATGAAAGAGAAAATAACTGATATGAAATATCGCATCTTCTCGCTGTTGATGGGGTGGGTGATGCTCATAGGATTGTCGAGTTGTCACAATGAAATAGAAAATGTGTCGTCTGGACTGAATGGCTATTATTATGTGGAGCGTATGCACAAGCTCCTCTTGTCGCCAGGCTACGAGGGCAAGAGCTATCAGTGGCTCTTGCGACTCCCAGATGGCAGAGACTCTTTGTTGGCTACTTCCCATGACTATGTGTTCTTGGCAGAAAAGGAGGGTACCTATTCCCTATCGTTTCGTCTCGATGACGGAGAACGTGGTTTCCGCCATGATTTCCCCGTAACGGTGGTGCATGAGGATACGGAGTACAGTCCATATACTGCCAAGGTGTATGAGTATCGACCAGCACCAGGACAGTTTGTAAATACGATGCCCCTTTATGAAAATGGTGACAATGAGGAAACCATGCGACAGAAAGCTGAGGACGACTTGGTGAACGATGTCATGATAACCTTGGGAGCATACGGCGGATATGTAACCTTTGGTTTCGACCATACTGTGGTGAATGTGCCTGGACAGAAAGACTTTTTCATCAAGAGCAATGCCTTTTATAGCGACATACCCGATTACGCTAGTCGTAAGGGTGGCTCTGCGGAGCCAGGTATCGTGATGGTGGCATTTGACAGAAACTGCAATGGTGTGCCTGATGAGGATGAGTGGTACGAGTTGGCTGGCAGTGAGTATCACAATCCCAAGACGGTGAAGAATTATGAGATAACCTATACTCGTCCATCTGTTCATGCTCCTGTACCTAATCCCCAGGGTACGCTGACGGATACCCTTTATATTCCTTGGACGGATAACCAAGGAACTCAGGGGTATTTCCCCAAAAATAGGTTCCACACGCAGAGTTACTATCCTGAGTGGCTCCATGATGATAAATTGACATTTCGGGGTTCTCTGTTACCACCAAATGGGGTGGACGAGAGTCATGTGGAATCCTATTATGTGCTCTATGCTTATCCTTGGGGGTATGTAGACAATCATCCTAATGAAGAGAAAAACCTCTGCTCCTTTGATATTTCATGGGCGGTGGACAAGGAAGGGAATCCTATTCATTTGCCAGGAGTTGACTTTGTAAGGGTATATACAGGTGTCAGACAAAACTGCGGCTGGATAGGCGAGACCTCTACGGAGGTGGCGAGGGCGCAAGATCTGCATATAGAAAATGAGAAATAATCATGATATGATTCAATTAAGTTTAATTTAAAGTAAAAAAGGTAACATGAAGAAGAAACTTTACTTTCTTTTTGTTTTGCTTTTATGTGCCACCAGTTTGTTGGCGCAGGTAAAAGTACAAGGAGTACCGCGCAACTTGAAGCATAACTATGGAGTTATGGCAAGAAGTGCGACATCTACAGTGGATTTCAGTAAAATCAACTACTGGGTTGGCGAGGGCGATAAAGAAGCAGCTCTTGTCATCAGTTGGGGCGATGGCAAAGACGGTAACAAGAATCTCGTTTGGGGCTATCGTTGGAGTGATACTGCGACAGGTGCTGATTTATTGATGGCTGTTGCCGCTGCCGATCCTCGATTTTATCTGTTGGTGAACAGTGGCACACAGTATGGTTCTGCCTTTGGTGGCTTTGGCTACGACTTGAATGGTAATGGTAACATCCAACTCGTGAGTGGTGACAATACTTACGACCTAACCAATGGTGCCTATTGTTGTGATGACTACTCTTTTGATGACTTTGCTTCTAATGACCCGGAGGATCACTGGCGTGCAGGTTGGTATAAGGGCTATTGGAGTTACTATGTGGCAGAGAAGAATAATCCGGAGTTTGGTTATTCTAACTATGGAGCTTCCAGGCGTAACCTGTCTGATGGCAGTGTGGATGGCTGGTGTTTTTCTAGTTTTAGTGGAACTTCAGGTTCTGGAGATTTGTCGGGCGAACTGGTGTATGTTGCTCCACCAACCACTGCGTCTCATTACGCTCAGGGGGTATTCTTCGTCAATGAAGACTGGTATGGGCATCAGAACTCTACCGTCAACTACCTCTCTGAGGATGGTGAGTGGACTTATCGTGTAGTACAGAAAGAAAATCCTGGCGTAGAACTCGGTTGTACTGCCCAGTATGGTCAGATTTATGGTGACAAATTCTACATCATGTCTAAGCAGGAGAAAGACCCTGGCGCATCTGTTATTGGTGGACGTGTAAACATCCTCGATGCCAAGACCATGAAGATGGAGAAGCAGATTCAAAACGTCTCTGTTGATGAGAAAGGCAATAGTAATGCCGGTGGTCGTGGCTTCCTTGGTGTGGATGAGCACAAGGGATATGTGGGTACCAGCAATGGTATCTTTGTTCTCGATCTCGATAAACAGGAAATCGTGGGCAGTGTAAAGGGCACCGGCAATGGTGGTGGTTCGGCTTACGACCAATTGTATAGTGGTCAGGTAGGAAGTATGATTCGTGTGAACGACCGTGTCTTTGCCGTACATCAGAAGGCTGGTCTCCTCGTTATAGATGCCAATACCGATCAGGTGGAACAGACCATTGCTGCTCCTGAAGGTTGGGGCTTTGGCTCTGTGGTTCTCTCTAAGGATGGCAACTTGTGGTTGAGTTTGGCGGCTACCGATGGTTCTGGTTCGGCTGACAATCGTATTGTGAAGATCAATCCTAATACATTGGAGGAAAGTATCATCGATTTGCCAAATAATATCTATGGACCTGCCAACTCTTGGTATGCTTGGACTCCAGATGCTTTCTGTGCCAGCAAGCAGCAGAATGTGCTCTATTGGAACGGAGGTGCCAGCTCTTGGTTCTGCGGTTATACTATCTATAAGTATGACATCGATGCCAATAAGTTCTCTACCTATCTTGATTTCACGGGTGCCAAGGATGGTTTCTATCTCTATGGTTGTTCTTTCCGTGTGGACCCTGTGAGCGACGATGCATACGTTAGTTTGTACAAGGGCTTTGGTGATGCTACTTATGTGGTTCGCAAGTATGATGCAGAGGGTAAACAACTTGCAGAATATCCAATGATTTCTAACTATTGGTTCCCATCATTACCTGTATTCCCTGATAATGTGGCTCCTGTGATTGCTAATCCTGTAGGAGATTTGACTTTGGCAGCTGATAAGACTGCTACTATTGATCTGAAAGATCTTGCCACTGATGCAGACAACTTTGATGCTGCTATCGTTAAGAGTGTGAAAACTGTCAGTGATGCATCTGTGTTGGATGCCAAGATGCAATATGGTTCACTTGTCATCACTCCAAAGAAGGAGGGTAAGACTACTGTTACTATTAAGGTTAATTCCAATGGTAAGTTGGCTGAGTCTACATTTGCTGTTACTGTAACTCCTGCTACTGGTATCAAGAATATTACCACTAATGGTGCAGTCGAGGTGGCTCGTTTCTCTGCTGACGGCAAGCGCATCTCTGCTCCTCAGAAGGGTCTCAACATTATCCGCATGAGCGATGGTTCTACCCGCAAGGTGGTAGTAAAGTAATTCTGCTTTTTATCAATCAGTGAAATATCTGAAAAATAATAAGCCCAGAGCAAATTGCCCTGGGCTTTTTAAGTTTTTATCTTTTCCGAATCTTTATTCCTCCATCAACTTGCGATAGCGACCCTTCTTAATTTCTGTATCGCCCAGGCGGCGTGCCTTGTTGATTTCATACTCAGAATAGCTGCCCTCGAAGAAGAATACCTCACCATTGCCCTCGAAGGCAAGGATGTGGGTACAGATACGGTCGAGGAACCAGCGGTCGTGGCTGATAACCACCGCACAACCGGCAAATGCCTCCAAACCTTCCTCCAATGCACGCAGCGTGTTCACGTCGATATCGTTGGTAGGCTCATCGAGGAGCAAAACGTTACCTTCCTGCTTCAATGCCAAAGCCAACTGCAGGCGGTTGCGCTCACCACCCGAGAGAACACTGCAGAGCTTGCTCTGGTCGGTGCCCGAGAAGTTGAAACGGCTGATGTAAGCACGTGCATTCACATCTCTGCCACCCAGACGCAAGGTCTCATTGCCCTGAGAAATCACCTCGTAAACGGTCTTCTGAGGGTCGATGTCCTTGTGCTGCTGGTCAACATAAGCTAACTTCACGGTCTCACCCACCTCGAATGTACCGCCGTCAGCCTGCTCCAATCCCATGATGAGGCGGAAGAGGGTAGTCTTACCGGCTCCGTTAGGACCGATGACACCCACGATGCCGTTAGGAGGAAGCATGAAGTTGAGGTCGTTGAAGAGAACTTTCTCGCCGAATGCCTTCTTTACATGCTGAGCCTCAATCACCTTGTTACCTAAGCGAGGACCGTTAGGGATGAAGATTTCCAGCTTCTCCTCGCGCTCCTTCTGCTCCTGGTTGAGCATCTGCTCGTAAGAGTTCAGACGAGCCTTACCCTTAGCCTGACGAGCCTTAGGTGCCATGCGAACCCATTCCAACTCACGCTCCAAGGTCTTGCGGCGCTTAGATGCAGTCTTCTCCTCCTGAATCATTCGCTTGGTCTTCTGGTCGAGCCATGAAGAGTAGTTGCCCTTCCATGGAATACCCTCGCCACGGTCCAGCTCCAGAATCCACTCGCTCACGTCATCAAGGAAATAGCGGTCGTGGGTTACGGCGATGACGGTTCCCTCATACTGCTGCAGGTGCTGCTCCAACCAGTCGATGCTCTCAGCATCCAGGTGGTTGGTAGGCTCATCGAGTAGGAGCACATCTGGTTTCTGCAAGAGCAGGCGGCAGAGAGCCACACGGCGGCGCTCACCACCAGAGAGGTTGGTTACCGGCCAATCGCCAGGAGGACAGTGGAGAGCATCCATCGCACGCTCCAACTTGGAGTCGATGTTCCAGGCATCGGTAGCATCAATGATGTCCTGCACCTCAGCCTGACGCTGCATCAGCTTGTCCATTTTATCTGGGTCTCCGTAATATTCTTCGAGACCGAACTTATTGTTGATGTCCTCGTACTCAGCGAGTGCATCATAAATCTTCTGTACACCCTCCATCACGTTCTCCTTCACGGTCTTGTTTTCGTCGAGCGGAGGGTCCTGTGGCAAGTAGCCCACAGAGTAACCTGGGCTCCATACCACCTCGCCTTGTGTAGGCTGTTCCAATCCAGCGATGATTTTCATCAAGGTAGATTTACCTGCACCGTTCAGACCGATGATGCCTATTTTTGCTCCGTAGAAGAACGATAGGTAGATGTTCTTCAGAATCTGTTTCTGGTTTTGTGGGATAATCTTAGATACACCCACCATTGAGAAGATGATCTTCTTGTCGTCAACTGTTGCCATATAATAATTAAAAAAATGTGTTATGCCAATCGGATGCTCATCGGGCTCACGGTGATGAGTCGCTTCTTGTAGAGATCTCCGATGGCACGCTTAAATACTTTCTTGCTTACGTGGAATCGCTCGTAGATATCGTCTGCCTCGCTCTTGTCGCCCAGATTGCATTCCCCGTCATTGTCGAGCAGGTACTGGTAGAGGGTTTCAGCGAAATCGGCAGTCTGTTCCATGCCGGTCTTCTGCAGGGTGACGTCTATTTTGCCGTCTGGGCGTACTCGTCCGATGTAGCCCTTTAGTTTGTCGCCTGTATGGATATACTGGAATATCTGGCTCTTGTAGAGCAGACCGGAGTACTGGTTATCGATGATGACCTTGAATCCGAGGTCGGTTTTCTGCCAGATGAGCAGATCCACTTCCTCTCCGTGCTTGTAGTGAGGATGGTCTTCCTTCAGGTATCTTTCCACCTTGGCTGAGGCTACGATGCGGTAACTCTCCTCATCGATATGGATATGAACGATGTAGGAATTGCCCAATACCATGCGCTTCTTCTGTTCGCGGAATGGGCAGAAGATGTCCTTCATCAGTCCCCAACCGAGGAAAGCACCATATTCGTTGACCCATTTCACTTCGAGATAGGCGAAGTCGCCCACTTTGGCAAGAGGGGTTTCGGTGGTGGCGATGATACGCTCTTCCTGGTCGAGATAGATGAAAACGTCAATCTCGTCGCCAATGGAAAGTCCCTCCGGTACGTAGCGGGTAGGAAGGAGGATTTCTCCTTCATCGCCTCCGTCGAGGTACATGCCGAAATCTACTTTCTTTACAACTCTGAGGCGGTTGTAATCGCCGAGCTTTATCTTGTTTGCCATGTTTTCTTGTTTACTTCTTTTCTTGGATTCTTATTCCTTTTTGTGAATTCTGTTTCCTTTCTGCGAATGCGAATTCTATGATTTTAGATTACATCCTCCTGTTCACTCTTTTTCTGAACAATATTTTCCTGGACTTTTTCTTCCAGAATGTCCTTTGCAGGAGTCTCGTCTTCAGCAGAATTAGCCTCTACGGTTTTCTCGATCATTCCGTCTTTCAGGTGAATGGTGCGGTCGGTGATGGCAGCAAGCCCCTCATCGTGGGTTACGATCACGAAGGTCTGTCCGAACTTGTCACGCAGATCGAAGAACAGTTGGTGCAGTTCTGCCTTGTTTTTGGTATCGAGGCTTCCTGATGGTTCATCGGCCAGGATGACGGCAGGATTGTTGACCAATGCCCTGGCCACAGCCACACGCTGTTTCTCGCCACCGGAGAGTTCGGCAGGCTTGTGGTTGGCTCTATCGCTCAGCCCCATGAACGCCAGCAGTTCCTCAGCGCGTTCCTTTGCCTGTTTGCGACTCTTGCCGGCAATGAAGGCAGGAATCATGATGTTCTCCAATGCGGTGAACTCAGGCAGGAGCTGGTGAAACTGGAACACGAAGCCCAGATGCTGGTTGCGGAAATCGCTCAGTTTCTTGGTGGAGAGCATGCTCACATCAATGCCGTCGATGATGATATTTCCTGCGTCAGGCTTATCGAGGGTTCCGATGATCTGGAGCAGCGTGGTTTTGCCGGCTCCGCTGGGACCGACAATGCTTACCACCTCGCCCTTGTCGATGTGCAGGTCGATGCCCTTAAGTACCTGCAGCGAGCCGAAGCTTTTGGTTATGCCTTTGATATCTATCATTTTTCTTTTCTTTTCGTTTGTATCAGTAGGCAAAGTTAAGCAAAATAATTGGAAATGCCTAATAGTTGAAGACAAAATAACTAAGTTTTTCTTAAAAATGTTTGGAATGTAGGGTTTCGGGAGAAATGTTTATATTATTTAGTGCGGAAAATGTGCTCATTTCGAATAAAAGTAGTAACTTTGCATTTAAATAGTTTCTGATTTTGATATTTTTCAAATATGATTTGATATTTTACCAGATATGATAGATAGACCGACGATAGAAAGAATTATGGATTCCACCAAGATAGAAGAGGTGGTAGGAGAATTCGTGACCCTTAAGAAACGAGGGGTCAACTACATCGGCTTGTGCCCTTTCCACAACGACTCCCATCCGTCTTTCTCCGTATCACCAACCCGTGGCATCTGTCATTGTTTCACCTGTGGCAAGGGTGGTAATGCCATCAACTTCCTCATGGAACTGGAACAGATGACCTATCCCGATGCCTTGCGATGGCTTGCCAAGAAATATCATATCGAAATTAAGGAACGCGAACTGACCAACGAGGAAAAGCAGCGGGAGAGCGAAAGGGAATCTATGTTTATCGTCAACGAGTGGGCTGCCAAGTATTTCCAGGATATCCTTCAGAATGATGTGGACGGTCGTGCCATCGGTATGCAGTATTTCAGAAGCCGCGGTTTCAGAGATGACATCATCCGAAAATTCCAGCTCGGCTTTTCGCTCAACAGTCGTACTGCTCTCGGCGAGGCGGCTGTGAAACAGGGTTATAATCCGAAGTATCTGGTCAAGACGGGTGTGCTCATCGCCTCTGATAATGAACCGGGAAAGTATTTCGACCGATTCTCAGGCCGTGCCATCTTCCCATGGTTCAGTGTGAGTGGCAAGGTGGTGGCTTTCGGCGGACGTGTGCTCGATAGCCGTACCAAGGGTGTGAGCCAGAAATATGTCAACTCGCCCGACAGTGAAATTTATCACAAGGAACGTGAACTCTACGGACTTTTCCAGGCGAAGAAGGCGATAGCCAAGGAAGATTGCGTGTTTATGGTGGAGGGCTATACTGACGTGATTTCCATGCACCAGTGTGGCATTGAAAACGTGGTGGCCAATTCGGGTACGGCACTCAGCATCTATCAGATCCGACTCTTGCATCGCTTTACCAATAATATCGTATTGCTCTATGATGGTGATCAGGCGGGTGTGCATGCTGCCCTGAGAGGAACCGACATGCTGCTGGAGGAGGAGATGAACGTCAAGGTGCTTTTCCTGCCTGATGGAAACGACCCTGACAGTTTTGCACGCAATCATACTGCCGAGCAGTTCAGACAATATATTGCAGACCATCAGACAGACTTTATCCAGTTTAAGACCGACGTGTTGCTCAAAGGCGTTACCGATCCCGTGAAGCGAAGTGAGGCCATCAATTCCATCGTGGAGAGCATCTCGAAGATCAAAAATCAGATTACCCGAGCGGCTTATATCACCGACTGTTCTCATCGTCTGGGAGTCAACGAGGCGGTTATCATCAATGCCCTCAATTCCTTTATCCGCAACGGAATGAGCGAGCAGGTGAAGGAGGAACGCCGGGCTGCAGGACTCAGAGATGCCGGCTATCCGGTGAAGCAGCAGGCGCTGAGACAGACGGCTGTCACACCGCTCGACAAACTGATGGAGGTGGAAGACCTGCTCATCAAACTGGTAATCCATCATGGCGATGAAATCATCAAGGTGCAGGATGCTGACGGCAATGATGTGGAACTGCCAGCCGCCCAGTATATCTATCTGGACATGGAGGGCGATGACTTCAAGTTCCATCATTCCATCTACAATCAGATTATGGCTGAGGCTATGGAGCATATTGAGGAGGAAGGATTCAGATGTGAAACCTATTTCGCAGCTCATCCCAACCCGGAAATCAGTAGGATAGCCGGTATTCCGACGGGTGAGCAGGAGATAACGACGGCAAGTCTGCAGATGAAGATGAACGAGGAGAAACTGCGCCAGCAGATATTCAAGGACATGCTTTCCTTCCGTACCCACTATATTGCGCAGCGTATTATCGAGGTGCAGCAGGAGTTCAAGCAGAATCCTGGCAACAGGGAACTTCTGGAGGAATTCGTGAAACTGAAGAAGATGAACATGCTCGTGGCGTCACAGTCGAATAATGTCTTCAACTAAAATATAATATAAGGAGGTAAGAAAATGCTGTATATCCATTGGTTTTTGCTGGTAGTATATCTGGCGATAACAATAAGTGGAATCGTGGCTGTTCTCATGGACAACAAGCAACCGGAGAAAGCCATGGCATGGATTCTTGTGCTCTGTTTCATGCCGGTAGTCGGCATCATCTTCTATCTTTTCTTCGGCAAGAATACCCGTAAGGAAAAGGTAATCAGCAAGCGCAGTATGGACTTGCTCACCAAGCGCAGCATGCTCGAATTTGCCGAGCAGGAAGACCTGCACATCCCTCGCCGCAACAGACCGCTGATGAAACTGTTTACCAACCAAAACTGGGCGCTCCCTTTCAAGGATAATGAGGTGGATATTCTCATGGACGGCTATGAGTTTGCATTCTCACTCCTGAATGCCATCGGACAGGCGAAGGATCATATTCATCTGGATACTTATATCATCGAAGACGATGCTTTAGGAAATCTGGTGGCTGATGCGCTGATAGACAAGGTGCGTGGGGGCGTGGAGGTACGACTGATATACGACGATGTGGGGTGCTGGAAGGTGAAAAACCGCTTCTTCGAAAGGATGATCAAGGCAGGAGTGCGTGTACAGGCTTTCATGCCAGTTAGGTTTCCAGCCTTTACGGGTAAGGTGAACTATCGCAACCATCGCAAACTCTGTGTCATCGATGGAAAGGTGGGATTTATCGGGGGCATGAATATTGCCATGAGATATGTGAAGGGAACGGAAAAGCAGGCTTGGAGAGATACGCATCTCCGTATCCGTGGCGGTGCTGTCTATGCCATCCAGCGAGCATTCCTTGTGGACTGGTATTTCGTGTGCCGGGAACTCATCAACGACCGCCGCTATTATCCGTCTGTAGATAAGAGTATTTCCAATAATTGTCTTACGCAGATCGTGACAAGCAGCCCTGTTTCACCTTGGCCTGACATCATGCAGGGCTATGTACGCATCATCCTGCAGGCTCACAGATATGTGTATATGGAGAGTCCTTATTTCTTGCCTACGGAGCCCGTGCTCTTTGCCATGCGAACCGCAGCTTTGGCGGGAGTAGATGTCAGACTCATGGTGCCTCGCCGGGGCGATGCCAAACTGGTGGAATGGGCTTCGCGTTCTTATCTGATGGAGGTGATAGAGGCTGGTGTGAAAGTTTATCTTTATGAGGATGGATTCAACCATAGCAAACTTCTGGTAAGCGATGATAATCTGAGTTCCTGCGGCAGTACCAATATCGATTTCCGCAGTTTTGAGAATAATTTTGAGGCAAATGCTTTCTTCTTTGGTGAGGGGATGGCTTTGCGTATCAAGCGGATATTCCTGGCAGATCAGGAACGCTCCATGCTGGTCGATGATGTGGCTTATTTCATCAAGCGCCCGTTCTTCCAGCGATTGTTTGAATCGCTTGTGAGACTGCTCTCTCCATTGTTGTAGAGCGATTTCTTGATGATATGTCGTAGAGTAATTTTTGCTGAAGATTTCGTATAACGATTTTTTGATTTAGAAACTTAAAACTATAGAATATGGATGCAACTTATATGGAATTGACTATTCGTCTTATGCTGGCGCTCTTGTTGGGTGGAGCGATAGGTATCGAACGTGAATATCGTGCCAAGGAAGCTGGTTTCCGTACTCATTTCCTTGTAGCTTTGGGTAGTGCTCTTTTCTGTCTCGTGTCCCAGTTTGGCTTTGGAGTAGATCTAAAGGATTCCTCCCGAGTGGCAGCGCAGGTAGTTTCGGGCATCGGATTTTTAGGTGCCGGTACGATTATCTTTCAGAAGAATGTGGTGCGCGGCTTGACTACGGCAGCTGGTCTTTGGGTCACGGCAGCTATCGGCTTAGCTTGCGGTACGGGCATGTATTTGGCAGCGGTGCTTACCACGGCTATGGTGTTGTTAGGACTGGAGGTGCTGAACTATTGGATTCCTCAGTTGGGATTATCCACCATTGAGTTGTCCTTTTCAGCTCCATCCCGTGAGAGTGTGAAGGAATTTATCACGCGCATCAAGCAGGATGGGATGGAAGTACATTCTTATGAGTTGAAGGAACGTCGCTTGTCAAAGGAAGAATTTCTGGAAGCAAGCATAGAAATCAGAGCGAAACGCGACTTTCATACATTGGAGATACTGGATTATATGAATGATTTTTCGGATGTCACGATTTCTACGATTAAGTAGAACATGGTGTGTCAATAAGTCCACTCAGTATGCTCGAAAAGGTCCCACAGATATCACTGATTTGGCTTGAGGTCTCAAAAAGATCTGTGTAAATCTGTGATATCTGTGGGAGTATGTGTTTTAGACGTTCCGTTTTATTAGAAAAATCTTGCCAGATAATCGTAGTGTTCGCCTTCAGCAATCAGTTCACCATGTAATCCACAACTCTCTGCGATGGATTTGAGCAGCGGGAAATCAACATAGAGCCAGTCGAAAGAGTCTCCCTTTACGTCTTTGTAAACCATCTGATAATCCACTTCGCCATAGTAGGCTGCATTGAGATTGATGTCGAAACTTCCGTCCTCGTTCTCGTAGATGTATTTGATATCAGAAGAATCGATAAGAATCTGTCCGCCTTTATTGAGCAAAGCCTTGAGACGGTTGAAGAGGGCAGGGAGGTTTTCTATTTTCCCGGCAATGCCAGTGCCGTTCATCAGGAGAAGAATGGTATCGAAGCCAGTTTCCAGATGTTCATCGAAAAGATTGATGCATTCCGCATCCATCACTCCTCTCAGTTCCATCGCTTCGCAGCTCAGAGGAGAAATATCAATGGCTTTTACCTCCAAGCCCTTCTCCTGTAAGGCGAGCGTATGGCAGCCGCTGCCAGCTCCGATATCCAGTACACGCCCTTTTGTGAGTTGCAAGGCCTTCTGCTCCAGCATCGGCATCTCCTCAACTTTTCTGAAGAGATGTTTCACCGGCATTTCGTCCTCTTCGAACATAGAAGAGAGCACACGTAATCTTCCTACTCTTTCCGATTTCTGATAATCAAGGATAGCGGCACCCATCGGGTCTTTGTCTTTTGATAGTATCTTTATATTCATTTATTTTGCAATTTTTGAGTGCAAAATTAATGCTTTTTCATTGAATATGCAAGTGTTAGGGAGATTATCTGCTGCTTCTTAATATTTCTCCTACCTTTTGCTTTTCGCTTTCAAAATTGAATTGCTGATAGATGATAATGGCATTCTGCAAATCTACTATGCGGGGAGCCATCATGCTGAGGACTTTCATCTTGCTATCGTCAAAAGAGAAAATCTTCATGATGCGAACGACCTGGGCACAGGAATAATAGCATCCGAGACTTGCTACTTCTATCAAGTCGAACTTGTTGTCATCAAAGTTTGCCTTCTTCACCTTATTATATAGTTTGGAGAAGGAAGCATCATCGAGACAATAACCGTAATCCATTCTGCTATCTGGATCACATCTTCCATCGTAGATGGGTGGGGTAGGGTGTTGTGGCTGCTGTACATTCGATGTTTGGCTGTTTGGTTCTATGATTCTTGTATCGTACTGCACAACCTTTCCGTTTCTGTCGAAGAAGACCGTGATGTACTTGGAATCTCCAAACAGATTATTATATTTAGCATATTCCCATTTGTCCCCATACATGTCGAAACTGGTGAGCTTAGGTTCTCCAAGAATGGCTATTACTTCTTGTTTGGTCATTCCCCGCTCCACGTTTCTCTTTCCTTTAGCCGATGCTGACATACATACGGCAAACATCAATATTGTTGTGGCAATCAGTGCCATCAGTTCATTTCTTTTCATAATCGTTACTGTTTTTGAGGGTTCCTAATCATTTACTGAAACATTCTTGTTGTTTTGTTTCGCTTGCAAAAGTATGCTTTTCTTGTGAGATGGTGTGGAATAAATCCCTAAACTTGAAAGGAAAATCCCTATCGTGTGGGATTCATACACTTGGGAGTTGCTAAATGATTTTGACCGGAAATGACTGTGACCACTTTGACCAGATATTGAATTCTCTTCATTTTCCTCGGTTCCCTCTTTGACTCCTGACTTTCCATTTACTCCTGTCTTTCTTCTTGATTCGTGTTTTTTGCAGCCTTCCTTTTCTTGCCTTTTTTTTTAGTCTTAATAGACGACCGGCGTTTGTTGTCTATTAAGACCAAACTCGGTCTTAATAGATGCCTTTCTCAAGGCACAAAGGCTGTTTCGCAATTGCTGGATGCAAAGATACAACATTTTGGGATAATATCCGGTCATAGCGGTCATGGTAATTTTCGGTCAAAATCCTTCGGGGGATGCCATGTTCCTTCAGAATTTGCGGGTTTCAACAAAATTCTTATTATATTGTTATTGAAGCTTCTGCCTTAACGTTCTGGATAATAGCTATAAATCAAGTAACCATTTCCATACAGGTATCACTTCTATTTTCTTGTCTTTTACAACAATCTCTTCTTCCAACTCGTAAGTTAGGATTATGAGACGCTTGCAATCCAATACCTTGGAAAGTTTGATAAGAGATGTAGATTCTCTTTCCCAAGTTTCTGTAGATTTTTTGGGATTGTAGCTTACTTGTATAGCCATTGCTGCATCAGGTATATAAAAATCTACTTCTATATTAGTATTTCTCTGATAACTTCTTTTTGTATCATAATCTCTTATTGTTTAATTGATTTTGCAAAAATACGACTATTTTGTTAAATCGACTAAACAATATGCATAATTTAACATAAAAAGTATCTATATATCCTAGTTGATGTCGTTTTAAGATACCGGATAGCTTATGTTCATTTCGATGCATGGATGATTGGCTCTGTCTTTTTCCCTTTAGTCGAAGCAGAGAGACATACGGCAAACATCAATATGGTTGTGGCGATAAGTGCCATTACCTCATTTCTTTTCATAATCGATACTGTTTTTGAAAATTATAATCTTGTTTACGCCTGCAAAAGTACTACTTTCTTCCGAAAAGGAACGAGAAGGATTCCCTAATTTAGTTCTTTTTAGCGCAATATACTTAATCAGCTGAAAATGAGAGAGATAAATGAAGAATATCCGATTCCCCCGAAATTTGGTGATTGATAAAAAGCACTAATTCGAAAATATTTTCTTTTTTATTTGTAGATTTGTTTTTTTTTGTTTATCTTTACCACCGAATAGCTAAATGGATTAGAAGATGGTGTTTTCCTTTACCTATTTATATAATAAGAAAAAGAAATGAAGACTGCAAAGGAATTATTTGACGAACTGAATAGCTGGGATGAGAACAGGCGGATAGAAGCCAAATCTGCATCGGCTGTTGGTAAGAGTATGATGGAGACAGTTTGTGCTTTTGCCAATGAGCCTGGACTGCGTGGTGGCTATCTTCTCCTTGGCGCCAAGCGTATAGGGATGACAGAAGACGGCAAACCAGTCTATGAGCCTGAGAATATAGAGAATACAGACAAGATTCAATCGGATTTTGTCGCTATGTGCAATTCTATGTTCAATGTTCGTATTCGCCCGATTATTAATGTGGAAGAATTTTTGGGTAAGACTGTTATTGTTGTCAAAATCGAAGAGTTACCTGAGAGTCAGAAGCCTGCGTATTTTGCCAAGCGTGGTTTGCCTGAGGGGGCGTTTCGTCGTATAGGTCCTTCTGATGAAAAATGCTCAGAAGAGGATATGTATCTTTTCTATCAATCTGCTGATACCTATGATAGTTGTATTGTAGATGATGCTGACCTTGATGATATTGATGAGAATGCACTCAATTTCTATCGTAAACTTCGCAAGGAAGTGAATCCGGATGCAGAAGAGCTGACGCTGAATGATGTCGATTTACTGAGGGCATTAGGAGCTATTAAGAAGAATAAGCAAGGTGGATATGATTTGACTTATACGGGGCTCTTGGTTTTTGGAAAACAAATGTCGCTTCGTCGTTTGGTTCCTTCTTTCAGAGTTGATTACATTAGAATTTCTGGCAATCAATGGTTAGCTGATGGCGATAATCGCTTTGAGCAAACTATCGATATGCGCGGACCCTTAATCCTCATGGTAAACAAGGCATGTAGTGCTGTGATGGATGACCTGCCAAAAGGCTTTGAACTGAAGAAAGATTCCATGCAGGCATCTACACCAGCGATTCTTCCCAATAAGGTATTACGTGAGGCGATAGTCAATTCGTATATTCATCGTTCTAATCGAGTGAATCAGCCGATTCAGATTATCCGCTATTCCAATCGTATTGAGATTCACAACCCAGGCTATTCTCTGAAACCTCAGGATGATTGGGGAGAGCCAGGCTCTATGCTTCGCAATCCAAGAATCAGTGAGATTTTCCATGATACGAATCTTGCTGAGACTAAGGGTACTGGTATTGGTGCGATGCGCAGATTGATGAAGGAGGCAGGCTTGATGCCGCCGACTTTTGAGTCGAACCATGAAGCGAATAAGTTTACGGCAAGACTTCTGCTCCATCATTTCCTCAGCAAGGAGAATATGGAGTGGTTGGCTCAATATGCCGAGTTTGGCTTGGTGAATGAGCAGAAGCTGGCTCTAGTCTTTGTGAGAGAAGTGGGTGCGATAGATAATGCTACGTATCGCCAGCTGGATTCTTCGATTACTCATGCCCGTGCACGTCTGGAGATTCATAAGCTCTGTGATCTTGGATTCCTAGAGAAGAAAGGGCAGGGGCGTAACACTTACTATATAAGAACCTCCAAGGTGGTATCCTTAGAAGAAAGGTTACGACCTCAAGGCGAAAGGTTACTACCTCAAGACGAAAAGATACCAGCTAAAGAGCAAAGGTTACCACCTCAGCATGGTACATTAGACGAAAAGATACCACCTCAAGGCGAAATGTACCATGGTAAGCATGGTACATTTGATGAAATGTACCATGGTAAGCATGGTACATTTGGGGAAAGGTACCAAGGTGAGAACGAAAGGTACCAAGGTAAGCTTGGTACCTTTGAAGAACCAACTCCAGCTCTTAATCGAGATACGTTGTTGGAGGAGTTGCCTGATGAATTAAAGATAAAGATAGAAAAAGTAGGTAAGAGGATCTTAAAAGAGGATTTGAACCAAATCATAATTGCTCTTTGCTCTATGCGTCCTTATAATATTGAGGAGTTAACTTTATTGTTAGGAAGAAATCCGAAGTCTTTCAAGAACTTCAATATAAAAAATCTTCTTGAGACAAAACGTCTGTTCTATTGGATTCCTGAGATGATTAGGCATCCGCAGCAAAAATATGTGGCAGACCCAACAATGACTCGAAGTAATACAAAGAAGAAAAAATAAAAAAAAGTCCGTGGGATAACAATTTTCCACGGACTTTCTTATTATATAGTTATTGAAACTTATGCCTTGAAACTCTCCAAGTCTTCTGCCTTGAAGTTCTGGATGTATGCTGAATGGCCGAGAACTTCCTCCTCTGCCATGCGAACATATACATTTGCACTCTTGGCAAACAGCTCTGGTGCCTTGGTTGCATCGTCGAGGATGAGGAGAGACATTACGATGTCGCCAGTCATGTTGTAGAGACGGCGAGCCAGGAAGTCGTGAACTGCCTGATCGTTTGCTTCCTTCACCTTGTTGATGGCAGCCTCGTAAAGTTCTACAAGCTTAGCTACACGCTCCTTCAATGCCTTCAAATCATCTGATACCTCGCTCTTCAACATCTCCTTGATGATGCTGAGATAAGTGCCGTTGGTGATGTAGCGGATAGCTGCAACTACCTGCAACTGGGTAGTTCCCTCGTAGATAGAGAAGATGCGGGCATCACGGAACAGGCGCTGGCACTTGTACTCCATGATGAAACCAGAACCACCATGAATGCTGATGGCATCGTATGCATTCTGGTTGGCATACTCTGAGTTCATACCCTTAGCCAATGGAGTGAACGCATCTGCCAAGCGGGTGTATTTCTTCATCTCCTGACGCTCCTCTGGAGTGAGCTTAGTGTCGCGGGCGATGTCTTCCAAAGCCTTGTAGATATCTACGTAGCGAGCGCAGCAGTAGAGGAGTGAACGGCCTGCATCCAACTTAGCCTTCATTCTTGAAAGCATATCATAAACGGCTGGGAAGTTAATGATCTTCTCACCAAACTGAGCACGCTCCTTGGCATAAGCCAGGCCCTCGTTGTAAGCCTCCTGCTCAACACCTACACTCTGAGCTGCAATACCCAGACGGGCACCGTTCATCAAAGCCATCACGTACTTAATCAACCCGAGACGGGTGTTACCGCAAAGTTCTGCCTTGGCATTCTTGTAAACCAACTCGCAGGTAGGAGAACCATGAATACCCAACTTGTGCTCGATGTGACGAACGGTTACGCCACCATCACGCTTGTCGTAGATGAACATAGAAAGGCCACGACCATCCTTGGTTCCTTCTTCAGAACGAGCCAGAACCAAGTGGATGTCTGAGTCACCATTGGTGATGAAACGCTTCACACCATTCAGACGCCATGTGCCGTCCTCATCCTGTGTAGCCTTCAGCATCACGCGCTGCAAGTCAGAACCTGCATCAGGCTCTGTCAAGTCCATACTCATGGTCTCGCCAGCACAGATGCGAGGGATGTACTTCTGGCGCTGCTCCTCAGAACCGAACTCATAGAGTGTATCGATACAACTCTGGAGAGACCAGATGTTCTGGAAACCGGCATCAGCAGCTGCGATAATCTCAGAAGCCATAGAGAAGATGGCGTTAGGCAGGTTCAAACCGCCATAACGACGAGGCATTGACAAGCCCCAGAGGCCAGCCTTGCGGGTAGCATCGAGGTTCTCGAATGTCTTGCTGGCATAAATCATGCGACCGTTTTCCAAGTGTGGACCTTCGAGGTCAACATCCTCAGAGTTTGGTTCGATGATGTTAGCAGCTACATCGCCGGTAATATCCAGCAATCGCTTGTAGTTCTCGATGGCATCCTCGTAGTTTACTGGAGCATCTTCAAACTGGTCTTTTTCTACATAATTTCTTTCCTTCAAGTCCACAACACGCTTCATGAGCGGATGATTCAAGTGGAACTCTATTTCAGGATGGTCTGTATAATAATTAGCCATTTTTACTTTTCTTATTTAAATAAAATATGTAATGCGCTACGAAGTTTTATGAAATAGGCTTCAAAGGCAACTGAAGCCTGTTTCAAATGTTATCGAAGCCTGTTTCATTTGCCTGTGAAGCTTACTTAGAATTCTGCTTGTAGTACTTGATGAGCTTAGGAACTACATCCTCAACATTACCATTGATAACGTAGTCGGCAATCTTGTTGATTGGAGCATCTGGGTCGTTGTTCACAGAGATGATGATGCCTGAATCCTGCATACCGGCGATGTGCTGGATCTGACCAGAGATTCCGCAAGCAATATAAACCTTTGGATGAACAGTAACACCTGTCTGACCAATCTGACGGTCGTGATCTACCCAACCTGCATCTACGGCAGCACGGGAAGCACCAACCTCACCATGCAAGAGATGAGCCAACTCGAAGAGCTGGTCGAAACCTTCCTTACTTCCTACGCCATAACCACCAGCTACAACGATGGCAGAACCCTTCAGGTTGTGCTTGGCAGCCTCTACGTGGTGGTCGAGTACCTTCACTACGAAGTCCTCAGCAGGAACATACTTGCTTACCTCTGGGTAAACCACTTCCTTCTTGCACTCACCCTCGTAGATGCTCTTCTGCATCACGCCAGAGCGGACTGTAGCCATCTGTGGACGATGATCAGGATTGACGATAGTAGCTACGATGTTTCCACCGAAAGCAGGACGGATCTGATAGAGCAGACCCTCATAGTGCTTGCCGCTCTTCTTGTCATCGTAATCACCAATCTCAAGTTCTGTACAGTCGGCAGTCAGACCACTGGTGAGGGAAGAAGAAACACGAGGACCGAGGTCGCGACCGATAACGGTAGCACCCATCAGTGCAATCTGAGGTTTCTCCTCCTTGAAGAGGTTGACGAGAATGTCTGTATGAGGAGCTGAAGTGTATGGGAATAAACCCTCAGCATCGAAAACAAATAATTTATCTACACCATAAGGGAGAATCTGATCCTCTACCTGACCCTTGATGCCGGTACCAGCCACGATGGCATGGAGCTCCACACCCTGTTGGTTAGCGAGCTTACGACCCTTGGTGAGCAATTCCTGAGATACTTCGGCAACGGTTGTGCCTTCTACCTCGCAATATACAAATACGTTGTTCATAAATTTTTGCAAAATTTATAGATTTTCGTCACGACTCGGCAAACTCAAGCGAGCTTGTTTTGCTCTCGCTGCTCCGAAAATTCATTTTACATTTTTAAATTATCCGATAATACTTTCGTTCAACAATTCCTTCATCAAGCTGTCGATGTCCTCATCGCTGCTGGTCAAGGTCTTGCTTTCCTTAGCCTGGAACACGATGTTCTTTACTGCCTTCACCTTGGTAGGTGAACCGCTCAAACCGCACTGTGCAGGGTCGCCGTCAACATCGGCCACGCTCCACTGGTTCAGAGTCAGGTAAGGGCGCTCCTCATAGAGATTAGCCCAAGGCTCATCACCCTTGCGCTCCATAGGGCAAGTAGCGTATTTATATTTCATTACGAGCTTCACATTGCATGGGCGACATGGAGCTGCACTACCATTCACGGTAATAACCAATGGCAATGGAGCTTCTACTGTCTCTACACCACCATCAATGAGGCGGCGGATAGTAGCCTTGCCATCTTCTACCTTCAGAATCTCCTCTGCATAGGTAACCTGGTTCAATCCCAACTTCTGAGCCACCTGTGGACCTACCTGAGCTGTATCACCATCGATAGCCTGGCGACCACCAATCACGATGTCAACGTCACCAATCTTCTGGATACCAGTAGCAAGGGCATAGGATGTAGCCAATGTATCAGCACCGGCAAAGAGACGGTCGGTAAGCAACCAACCCGTATCTGCACCACGATAAAGCCCCTGACGTATGATTTCGCCAGCACGTGGAGGACCCATTGTCAAAATACCAACTGTAGAACCAGGATTCTGCTCCTTCAAACGAAGAGCCTGCTCCAATGCGTTCAAATCCTCAGGATTGAAGATTGCAGGAAGGGCTGCACGATTTACGGTGCCTTCGGCAGTCATCGCGTCCTTACCCACATTTCTTGTGTCAGGTACTTGCTTGGCAAGTACTACGATTTTTAAACTCATATTAATAAATGGTTATTGTTATAATATTCTAAGTTTGTTAGTGTTCGGTACTCAAGTTGTCCGTTTTCGAGTTCGCTTTTCGGACTGTCCAATGTCAATTTGGGACAAAACACAGCCGCAAAAGTACCATTTTTTTATCTTTTACCAAAATATTTCGTTATAAAAATGCACAATTTTGCTTTCTTAGTGCGCAAAATAGAATATTTGTGCATGTTTTTCTTGGAGTTATGGAAGAAATGTTATAGTTTTGTAGGCGAATGAGAAGGTGTGTTTTTCCTCTTATACGTCTCATATATAAGAAACTACAGCAAAACAATAAAAGGAATCAACAATATATGAAAAAGGTTTTTGTAAGTGGTTGTTATGATCTGTTGCACAGTGGTCATGTTGAGTCCTTCCGCCAGGCTTCACTGTTTTCTGAGAGCCCTATATATAATAAGGTGGAAAATGGTCTGATGGGGGAGAATAATATGGCAATAGGCTTCTTTGTACCGCTTGTCTGTTTTATCGTAGTGTCTGCTTTTGCTGCAAACGTTATCCGAAAATAAAGGGGCTTTAGCAAGAAAAGATAGCTTCTCAAATCAGAGTGGCTCTGTAAATTGATAAAAGAAAAGACAGGAAAGTTTAACCGGAACGGATAGACTTTCCTGTCTTTTTCTTTGTTTATCCTCACCCATCCACAAGATCCTGCTATGCTCTTCAAGCGGCCCCTCGGGGATCACGTGATGGGGAACCGATGAACATGAGACGAGCAACCGTTGCTCACGAGGCGGGCAATGAGTGCCCAAACTAAGGGTTGCAATTTGGGCAATGCAAAATTGACTTTTTCTGATTTCTCTGACTTTTTACTCTTCTTGTTCGTATAGTACAAAAATCAGTTTTATTCAAAGCTCTTGAGGCGGGCGATGTATTTGCCCAAGATGTCGAACTCGATATTTACGACAGTTCCTACTTCAATGTTGCAGAAGTTGGTGTTTTCACGAGTGTAAGGGATGATGGCTACAGTGAAGGTGTTGTCTGTAGGTTCGCAAACGGTGAGCGATACGCCATTGACCGTTACGCTACCTTTGTCAACGGTGAAATATCCCTTGCGTGCCATTTCCTTATTGAGTTCATATTCGAAGGTGAAATAGGTGGAACCATCTGCATCTTTCGTGGCGATACATTTTGCAGTTTCGTCCACGTGTCCTTGTACAATATGTCCATCCAGTCGGCCGTTCATAATCATCGAACGCTCCACGTTCACCTTGTCTCCCACCTTGAGGATTCCTAAGTTGCTGCGGTCGAGCGTTTCCTTCATAGCCGTAACCGTATAAGTTCCGTCTTTGATTTCCACTACGGTAAGACAAACTCCATTGTGAGCTACGCTCTGGTCGATGCTGAGTTCATCCACAAAAGAACAAGACAAAGTAAAGTCTATATTCTCCTGATCATGCTTGATAGCCACAACGGTGGCCATTTCTTCTACGATTCCACTAAACATATTTTTCTATTGTTATTATATGATGATTAATATTTTGCTGAGATGCAGCTTATCTTTTGCAAAGATAATGCAAATGAGCGCAATGAAAACTTGTTTTCAAATTGCCGAGTGCAGCTTATCTTATGCAAAGATACGACAAAAAGTCGAGAATCTGTAATAATTAAAGCAAAATCATTCTGTCATAGTTAAAAAACTTATTAAAATAATTGCGACTTTCCTTTGTTTTTTCAATGAAAAGCCGTATCTTTGCACCCAAAGTGTAAAGTTACACTTAAAAAAGATTCAACTGAGACTTAAACATTTACAATCAATCATATAAAACTAACAATAAAATGAAGAAAAAGTTATCAACAATCATGATGCTATTGGCCTCTTTATTGCCGATGAATGCACAAAATCTACAAAAGGGTGATTATGGTTATCTCTACTGTCACATGAGTGATAAGGGGGAATATACTGCTTTTGCCGTTTCTCGTGATGGATACAACTATCAGGATATCAATGAAGGAAAAGCTATTTTCAATCCTAAAGAGCATGCTCGTATTGAGGGCGGTACACGTGATGCTTACATAACTCGTACACATGATGGTAAGGGGTATCTGATGGTTACTACCGACATGTGTGTGGCTAAGAGTCATAAATGGGATAATTACGGTATTGATTTGCTCAAAAGTGACGATTTGATTCATTGGACAAGTGTTACTTTCGATTATCGTAAGGGTATGCAGAATTTCTGTGATGCGGCAACTGCTCAGTCTCCTTATAAGGATTGGAGCACTATCAACCGTGTCTGGGCTCCTCAGATATTTTGGGATCCAAATTATGTTTGGGAAAATGGTGAACGAGGTGGTTACATGATTTATTATTCAATGTTGAATCGCCCGGAGGAAAAGTATGATCGTATGTATTACAGTTATGCTGATAAGAGTTTTACGAAATTGACTACTCCGAGAATTCTCTTTGATTGGGGATATGCAACTATTGATGCTGATATTAATTTCCTCAAGAGCGATGGACTTTATCACATGCTTATCAAGAAAGAGGGTGGACATCGTGGTATCTTTACCGCTACAAGTAAGTATCTTACTCATAGTTGGGGCGCACCAGTAGAGGATGATTTCGTCAGCTTCGAGGGAAACAAAATGTGTGAAGGCAGCAGTGCATTCCAGTTGATTGGCGATGATACATGGCGCGTGGCTTATATTCAGTATAGCGACCATCCTAAGCATTATCGTATTTGCAAGGCCGATAAATATCTCCGTAATTTCTCTGATCCGGTGGATATTAAGGGTGTAACTGCTCCTCAGCATGGTAGTTTTATGAGATTGACCAAGAAAGAATACAAGCGACTCTTGGCATGGGATAAAAAACTGAGAGGAGAAAATAGTAAGTAATCCTGAATATTAGCCACACAGGCTTTCTATAACTTACCCACATAGAGTACTGCATATTATCCATATTAGTGGACTGGTATGTGGGGCTATGTGGGTAATGTGTTTATGTATATCTTAAATCTGTATATGTGCACATCTATGCGTATGTGAGCCCGCGCGCTCGTGTGTGAGTGCGCATGTATATTATAATGAGTTTTCTTTCAGTTTTAAAGTTAAACTGTAATTAAATGTTAAAATACTGATATTTTTGAAACTTTTTTCTCGAAATATTTTGTGGAATGGAAAATAGTTTGTACTTTTGCACTCGCTTTTGAGAAATACACTTTCTCTTAGCAACAAAAGAAAGAGTTCTTTGAAAGATTTTACATAAACAGACAAGTAGTACAAGAAGCGGTTTTGGATTACACCTTATTATATATAGGGAGTATGAAGAGACTGGGTAAAAGAAACGAACCGTCAAGAAATTGACAAGTCAGGTTTACTAAGCTTCAATAAACGAAAAAGGATATTCGTCCTAAGTACAGACAACAAACACCGACTATTCCAGTAATGGAATAAGAAGTAAAAATGATATTTTACAATGGAGAGTTTGATCCTGGCTCAGGATGAACGCTAGCTACAGGCTTAACACATGCAAGTCGAGGGGAAACGACATCGAAAGCTTGCTTTTGATGGGCGTCGACCGGCGCACGGGTGAGTAACGCGTATCCAACCTGCCCACCACTTGGGGATAACCTTGCGAAAGTAAGACTAATACCCAATGACATCCCACGAAGGCATCCGAATGGGATTAAAGATTTATCGGTGATGGATGGGGATGCGTCTGATTAGCTTGTTGGCGGGGTAACGGCCCACCAAGGCGACGATCAGTAGGGGTTCTGAGAGGAAGGTCCCCCACATTGGAACTGAGACACGGTCCAAACTCCTACGGGAGGCAGCAGTGAGGAATATTGGTCAATGGGCGAGAGCCTGAACCAGCCAAGTAGCGTGCAGGATGACGGCCCTATGGGTTGTAAACTGCTTTTATAAGGGAATAAAGTGAGTCTCGTGAGACTTTTTGCATGTACCTTATGAATAAGGACCGGCTAATTCCGTGCCAGCAGCCGCGGTAATACGGAAGGTCCGGGCGTTATCCGGATTTATTGGGTTTAAAGGGAGCGTAGGCCGGAGATTAAGCGTGTTGTGAAATGTAGTGGCTCAACCTCTGCACTGCAGCGCGAACTGGTCTTCTTGAGTACGCACAACGTGGGCGGAATTCGTGGTGTAGCGGTGAAATGCTTAGATATCACGAAGAACTCCGATTGCGAAGGCAGCTCACGGGAGCGCAACTGACGCTGAAGCTCGAAAGTGCGGGTATCGAACAGGATTAGATACCCTGGTAGTCCGCACGGTAAACGATGGATGCCCGCTGTTGGCCTGAATAGGTCAGCGGCCAAGCGAAAGCATTAAGCATCCCACCTGGGGAGTACGCCGGCAACGGTGAAACTCAAAGGAATTGACGGGGGCCCGCACAAGCGGAGGAACATGTGGTTTAATTCGATGATACGCGAGGAACCTTACCCGGGCTTGAATTGCAGAGGAAGGATTTGGAGACAATGACGCCCTTCGGGGCCTCTGTGAAGGTGCTGCATGGTTGTCGTCAGCTCGTGCCGTGAGGTGTCGGCTTAAGTGCCATAACGAGCGCAACCCCTCTCCTTAGTTGCCATCAGGTCAAGCTGGGCACTCTGGGGACACTGCCACCGTAAGGTGTGAGGAAGGTGGGGATGACGTCAAATCAGCACGGCCCTTACGTCCGGGGCTACACACGTGTTACAATGGCAGGTACAGAGAGACGGTCCTTTGCAAAAAGGATCAAATCCTTAAAGCCTGTCTCAGTTCGGACTGGGGTCTGCAACCCGACCCCACGAAGCTGGATTCGCTAGTAATCGCGCATCAGCCATGGCGCGGTGAATACGTTCCCGGGCCTTGTACACACCGCCCGTCAAGCCATGAAAGCCGGGGGCGCCTGAAGTCCGTGACCGTAAGGAGCGGCCTAGGGCGAAACTGGTAATTGGGGCTAAGTCGTAACAAGGTAGCCGTACCGGAAGGTGCGGCTGGAACACCTCCTTTCTGGAGAGACGATTATCCTATGAAGATATAGGAATCTGATAAAAGTTCGCTTCTCTTCTTGTACGCAAAATCTGTTTGATTAAATAAGAGATAGAGAATGTTCGGCAGAGATGCTACTCTTTACCAACATAGTCCTATAGCTCAGTTGGTTAGAGCGCCACACTGATAATGTGGAGGTCGGCAGTTCAAATCTGCCTGGGACTACACATCGGCGTAGCCAATGTGTAATCAAAGTTCAACTTTGATACATTCTCAATTGATATCTCGATTTGGGGGATTAGCTCAGTTGGCTAGAGCACCTGCTTTGCAAGCAGGGGGTCAACGGTTCGAATCCGTTATTCTCCACTCCAAAGGAAAAGGCTGGTATGAAGTATTTTACTTTTTTACCTTTTTACCCTTTTACCTTTAAAAGATCTTTGACATATTGACACAAGCAAAACTGTAAGTAATGAACTTTAGTTCAGACTAAAGTAAATCAAATCGCAAGATGAGATTTCACTTTGTTAGAATACAGCTGAAAGTATGAGCTACTTATTCGCTGTTCGGAAACGAATAGCAAATACAGTCGTAAAGAAAGTAAGAAAGGGCGTATGGCGGATGCCTAGGCTCACGGAGGCGATGAAGGACGTGATAAGCTGCGATAAGCTTCGGGTAGGTGCAAATAACCCTTGATCCGAGGATTTCCGAATGGGACAACCTAGCCGTCTGAAGGACGGTTACTCTTACCGACGTAAGAGAGCTAACGCAGGGAACTGAAACATCTTAGTATCTGCAGGAAGAGAAAATAAATGAATGATTCCCCCAGTAGTGGCGAGCGAACGGGGAACAGCCCAAACCGCTGACGTCGTAAGGCGCCAGCGGGGTTGTAGGACCGCGAGATTGTACTCAAATGGTGAGTGGAAGTATCTGGAAAGTTACATCACAGAAGGGGATAATCCTGTACACGAAGCCAGCTGAGACATAGCGGTATCCTGAGTAACGCGGGACACGAGGAATCCTGCGCGAATCTGCCGGGACCATCCGGTAAGGCTAAATACTCCCGTGAGACCGATAGCGAACGAGTACTGTGAAGGAAAGGTGAAAAGAACCCCGAGCAGGGGAGTGAAATAGTTCCTGAAACCATACGCCTACAAGCGGTCGGAGCACAGCAATGTGTGACGGCGTGCCTTTTGCATAATGATCCTACGAGTTACCGTCACTGGCGAGGTTGAGTACCATGAGGTACGTAGCCGCAGTGAAAGCGAGCCTGAATAGGGCGCACAGTCAGTGGGGGTAGACGCGAAACCAAGTGATCTACACTTGGCCAGGATGAAGTCCCGGTAACACGGGATGGAGGTCCGCACCAATAAGCGTTGAAAAGCTTCTGGATGAGCCGAGTGTAGGAGTGAAAGGCCAATCAAACTTGGAGATAGCTCGTACTCCCCGAAAGGCATTTAGGTGCCGCGTCGGATGGTCACCGTGAGAGGTAGAGCGACCGATAGGACGAGAGGGCTTCACCGCCTATCGAGTCCTGACGAACTCCGAATGCTCACGGTCTGCAGTCCGGC
>NZ_QTXV01000017.1:47500-63122 GCF_003461825.1 Prevotella sp. AM42-24
TTCCCTGCTAAAGAGAGAGGATTTCCAGCAGTTTCTCTTGAATGTGTCTGATGATACAGTTTTAGTAGTTACAGACATCAATCTCGATGCAGAATATAAAAAAGTATGGTTGCGTCTCGTAGCTGATAATTGTACCGTTTTGACCTTTGATTTGGTTGATTGTGGTATAGTTTTCTTCGATAAAACCAAATTTAAGCAGAATTTTAATGTAAATTATTGATTTGTGCGTAAATTTGTTCCATAAATATTTGGAGTTTAAAATAAAAGTATTACTTTTGCAGCCAAATTAATAGAAACGTTAAATTATAGAGCTATGTATTGGACACTTGAATTGGCTTCAAAGCTTGAAGATGCACCATGGCCTGCAACAAAAGAAGAGTTGATTGACTATGCAACTCGCTCTGGTGCGCCTCTAGAAGTTCTAGAGAATTTGCAGGAGATAGAAGACGAAGGCGATGTTTACGAAAGCATCGAAGACATCTGGCCTGATTATCCTTCAAAGGATGACTTCTTGTGGAATGATGACGAGTACTAATCGTTCATCGATTACGATTATCAGTATAAGATAATGGAAATGAGCCATATAGGTGATTTCTCATGAAATTCCTATATGGCTTTTTGCCGTCTTTTACCGCCAATTTTACCGTTCTAATGGCCTTATTTTACATAATTAAATGATCAATAATCGGTATATCCTGAAATTCTTTCTTTTCAGATCGGTTAATTTCATCTTTTCTTCTCTTCTTATTCTCCTTACTTCATACTAAAATCATCTGAAGTTTATAAAAAAGGAGTGATATGATAAACTTTTCTACTATCTTCGCGTACATAGTGCCATAATTAATAAAAAGGTATTTTAATATGGGAAGAATTTCAAGACTTTATCCGAAAGGACGATTGAGACTGCGTATACCAAAAATGGTGCAGTCTGGTAAAAAGTATCCATTGTATATAGAATACAATTGGCATGCTGATTCTATTCGTAAATCAACTGGTATAAGTGTGTCAGTAAAGGAATGGCATGAGAAAGGCTATTGCGGTATTGGTGAAATACGTGCCACGACTGATATTGACTATAAGTATTATAATCATGTTCTTCATAAGCGTATCGAAGACATAGATGTGAAGATACATAAGTATTATGAAATGCATCAACATATTACTTGTGATGTGATTCGATCTTTTCTCGAAGACAATGACAATGCTTTGCGACCTGATGAAGGAAAAGACTTCATAGAGTTTGCTAAAGAGTTGATGGAAAAACGTTATGAGAAAGGTAAGATAGGTTTCAGTACTTGCAAGAATGGTATTTCATATCTCAATCAGTTTGAGGAATACCTGTTGCTTGAACACAAAGGTACACATGGTGAGCATAAGGAATTCATTTATGTCTCAGATATTAGTGAAGACTTATTGCTTGACTTCCGTAAGTATCGACTCTTGGCAAAAAAGAAAGCAACAACAGTCAACAAGACTCTATGTCCGATTCTTCAGGCGTGTGAATATGCTTGTCAGTTAGGTTATATCTCTCATCAGCTTAATGCATCTCTCCAGGACTTGTATATGAAAGAAGAGAACCGGCTTGATGAAGAAGAGAGGAATATCAAGTATCTCACTGAAGAGAGACTTGCTGAGTTAGTTTCCGTTTATAATACCATCGAACAACCTCGACGAAAAGAGTTTTTGGAGATGTGGCTTTTTGCCTTCCATGCTTGCGGTATGCGAATGGTTGATGTGATGACGCTCCGATGGAAAGACATTGATTTCAACAAGAATTTCATCAGTAAAATACAAGTCAAGACGAGAAACCGAAACACCATACCTTTGAGTGAACCACTCATTCGTATTCTTGAAAAATGGAAGGGTAGAAACAAAGTCTTTGTTTTTGATCTATTGCCAGAGAACTTCGATATAAATGACCATGAGGCGATATACCGTCGTAGAAATTCCTGGAATAATACCATCAATACTTCGCTTCGCTGTATATCTCATGATTTAAAATGGAATCAAGACTTGACTTTCCATGTATCAAGACACACTTGGGCAGTTTTAGCGCTTGCACACGGAGCTGAAATCAGTGAGATAAGCAGATTGTTAGGTCACGCTTCAACAGGCGTCACAGAGCGAGTTTATGCAGAATTCTTGCCAGACAACCTTGCGACTGTAGTAAGCAAACTTGGCTTCTGCTTCATTCCTGATATGAATGCCAAACAAAAGAAGGTGGTATCACGCTAAACAGAGTGATACCACCTTCGATCAAATTTGTAGCCTTTATAGTCGAAACTATCAGAATATCTTGTAGTCCTTGCCAGTAAGATTAGAAATTGGCTTGAATAAACGCAATTGAATGAGCCCTATCACGATAAATGCTATTCTGACTATTACTGAACCACCCATAGTAAAACCGTGCCATACGAGGAAAATGGGTGAGCACATGAGGGCTACGATGATTAGGCACATTAGAGCTGCTAGAAATGTTTTTGGTCCCATACGTCAATAATCTAATGGAGCTATGAAATGATCATCAGGCAGGTCGTGAAAATGCTTGCCATCTGCATCATTAGTCATATATGTTTCGTTTTCTGGATCTTCTGTAGCGAAATAGATTTCCAAATCCTTGAAACGATTTTTGAGAAGAACGCGGAAGTCAGTAATCAATGCGAGTTCTTCCGCTTCTATATAGAGAAAGCCTTCTGAAAGTTCGCATTTCTTGATATTACCACAGAGATTGCAAGTCCCATAGTCCACACCAAGAGCTAAGATGATGTTTCCTTCCCAATCATCGGCCTCGTCTTCTTCCATAGCAGGGCGTTCTTTCTGTATGAAAGTCTGATAGAGGTCATATATCTCTTGCAACTCTTCTTGTTTTCCTACAATGTGGTAGCGTACTTTTATATTATGCATTTGGGATGCAAAGATAGCTAAATCTGATACTATGTCTTGTCAATCGATTTCACTACTGTCCAATAAAAAAGGGCAATTCGATCTTTGAAACAGTTGAATTATAGTCTTTTATGCAGTATTTTGCAATGAAACGGACTTGATTTTGTACAATAGTTCGTTAATAATTCAATAATGTGCTAAGCAGCTATACGCTGTAAGCACGAGAGATCTTTGAAAATCTTGCTAATTAAAGTTCGGTTCGGGGTGTACCCGCTTGCTTTAAAAATTCGTTTCACCAGATAAATGTTGGTCATCAGTGACTTGAATGAAGACATAGAATATTCCATTCCCATCTCCTTCATAGTTACCTTGGCAACATTTAGTGATGTGAACGAAGCATTGAAAGCAAAATCGAGTTTCCACTTATCGCGAGCCTGGCAGTCCATAAGACCAGTATAGCCTTTGGCGTCACGAAAGCAAAATTCGATCTGAAACCTGGTTCTATAATAAAGAAGTACCTCTTCACCCGAAAGTGAGGTGTCTGTAGAGAAGAATAGTTTCTTCTTGCCATTCGGCATCTGCCAGATGACAAGTCTAACTTTACACTTGAGTGCCTTGGAATAGGCAATCAAAGTATAAGCTGTTCCTTCTATATCTTTCATCTCCATCTTCTCCATTCGAGTGAGGTCAAGATTCTTCATATCAATCTTGCCATCCTTGGTCTTGGGGCGATCACGTTTTCCAGTACGTGGACCAGTATAGACATAAAAGAGACAAGCATTGTCACGAAAGCGGCTTATCAAAGAGAAACCTTCTTTCTTTATCCCATTAACAAATGTACTTGTAGAGAAGTAAGCATCTGCAACTATGAGGGTTGAGAGTTTAAGAAGTTCCTTGCGGTAACGCTTAATGACGCTGATATAGAAATCTACCATAGTCTTGTTTCTAAGACTCAGTTCTTTATTATTTAGCGACTGGTGGGCTCTTAACATCATGCAGTCTTTGGTATCAATATCAATGAGTCCAATACCCATGATTTCGAGACCATGTTTAACAGACTGAGCACATCCTGACCAAAAACGACCGATATGTGGTGTTTTCTTGCCAGCTTTACTGATGTAGCTGGGATCAATGGCAATAGCCCATCTTCCCTGTTTACCCAAGAAGCGCTTGGCAAGTGAGACATTAAGTTTGAGCCAATCAATGCACTTCGACTTTTTCAAGCCGAATGCGTTGCGATAGGTTTGCTCAACATGCAAGCCATACCTCCCCATTTGGGTGAAATTTATCTTTCTTGGTATTACCATGAACAAAATTATCACCTCGATGAGTATTTTCTCGAAACTTTTTGTTATCTTTGCAGCTGAATCTTCAACTGCATCTTTAAAGATATCCATATATTGGTCAAGTCCTGTATTCATGTAATATTGTATTTGTCGTGATCTACAAAGTTACTGAAAATCAGCGACTTGACCAACTTTTTACAGTTAAGTTTTCATAAGCATTTCTTAATATAAGTTATTGATTTACAGACGATTAAATATTAATTTAACGCAGTATTGATTAATAAAGAATATACTACCGCTGATATATGCGCAACAAATTGTGACGCTTGTGATTCATTTCCCTTGAAATCCTTAACAAATACAGCTAAGGTATAGCAGACCTTATTAGGCAGACATATATAGGCTACATCATTCTGAGCTGCAAGAATACCATTTTCATTGACATCACCAGAACCTGTCTTATGTGCTATTACAACCCCTTCTTTATCAAGAAGTGGAGCTACTATCCTATCTATACCTGTTTTACATTCTTTCAATGCATTCTTAATGAAATCTTGTTTCTCATTACTGATAAGACTTTCTGTAAACAAACGATTCATCAACATTGCAGCACCAAGAGGAGATGTGTAATTAGAGTAAGCTTTGTCATGGTCAGCGGACATTTCCTCTTCTGTATAAGCTATCTGAAAACTCGAATGTGGTATGAGTTTCGCTATAAAACTGTCTGTTTGTGCAGTATTGAGCATATTCTTAAACATGATATTGCTTGCATTATTGTCGCTCTGGGAAAGAGTATAGCGCAACAGATCTCTTACTGTCAACGATATAACTGGTGCTGAATAATCTTTCATCATAGGGCTCCATGTCTTTGGATCAAGTTTTTCCCTATTTATCTTTACCAAGGTATCAAGGGAAAGGCCTTTTTTGTCAAAATCATTGCAAAGAGCTAATGCCTGATGAACCTTAAATACACTCATCATAGGATAAATGCTTTTATTATTAACACTAACCGTATCTGTGTTATTAATAATAACCGCCACACCAATTTCACCAGGACAAGCCGAGACAATCTGAGAAATGCTATCAGTCAAAACATCTGTTAATGGAGGATTCGCGCTACCTTTTGTAGCTGATTTATGGGACAATGAGAACACCAAGATGAAGATGCAAACTAAAGCTATACACAAAACTACGATTTGCTTTTTTCTGTTTTTTTTCATGTTTCTTAATTCCGCAACACTATAGTTTAATATTATTTATAAGTGCCTGAGCAACAAAAAGTTGCCCAGGATTTTGCCATGTCAGAATTTTCACTTACCTTAGTGTTGCGAAAAGAAGACAAGCAAAACTCTAATATGACATGGCAAAGATACAAATAAAATCTGAGAAACTCACTCCTTTTGGGGGAATTTTTTCGATTATGGAGCAATTTGATGCTCTTTTAGCTCAAACCATAGATTCCACCTTGGGATTGAGATGCACTATGTTTGGTTATCAATATAGCGAGATTCTACGCTCTCTGATGTGCGTATATCTTTGTGGTGGCTCATGTATTGAGGATGTTACAACTCACCTGATGAAACATTTGTCTCTTCATCCAACTCTTCGCACTTGCAGCGCAGACACCATATTACGTGCTATCGAAGAACTGACTTTTAAGAGCATCACCTATAAGTCTGCTTCTGGCAAATCCTATGATTTCAATACTGCAGACAAGATGAACTGCTTACTGGTCAATGCCCTGCTTGCTACTGGTCAATTGAAATCCGGTCAAGAATATGATTTTGACTTTGACCATCAGTTCATTGAAACAGAGAAGTATGATGCAAAACCAACCTACAAGAAGTTCTTGGGCTATAGTCCAGGTGTAGCTGTCATTAACGACATGATTGTTGGTATTGAAAATAGAGACGGCAACACAAACGTACGCTTCAACCAAAAAGAAACTTTGGAAAGAATCTTCAAGCGATTGGAGGCTTCGGAAATATATATTTCTCGTGCCCGCATGGATTGCGGCTCATGTTCGGAGGAAATCGTAGATATGGTAGAGGCTCATTGCAGGCATTTTTATATTCGTGCCAACAGATGCTCTTCTTTCTACGATTCCATGTTTGCCTTAACTGGATGGAAAACTGTTGAAATCAACGGTATTGAGTTTGAGTTGAATTCTATCCTTGTTGAGAAATGGAAAGGAAAACCGTATCGTCTTGTCATACAGAGACAAAGGCGAATAGATGGAGACCTTGACATTTGGGAAGGCGAATATACCTACAGATGTATACTGACTAACGATTACAAGTCGAGTGCAAGAGACATCGTGGAATTCTACAATCTTCGTGGTGGCAAGGAACGCATCTTTGATGACATGAACAATGGCTTTGGCTGGAATCGATTGCCAAAATCGTTCATGGCACAGAATACTGTATTCCTGCTTATGACAGCTCTCATCAGAAACTTCTACAAAGCTATTATGCAGAGATTGAAAACCCAGGAATTTGGATTGCGTGCCACCAGCAGAATCAAGACCTTTGTTTTCAAGTTCATCTCTGTTCCTGCGAAATGGATTAAGACATCACGTAGGCATGTATTGAACATTTACTCAGACAACAATGCTTATGCCAACCTGTTCAAGACAGACTTTGGTTAAAGACCATGCTTTTCTGGTTAAACCAGCGTATTACCTCAAGTCGCTTTATGGGGTAAGGGGATTTTGTGTCTGCGACATTTCTGTTGTGCAAGAAATATGTACAATAAAATGAATTTTGTCGCTTTGCAAGCAAAATCCCACTAAACCCTATAGGTTGCGGATTTGAGGTAAAGAAGGTTACACAAAAGAACAAATAGCGAAACTTATGTTTATAAATGGTCGTCATCGTAAGACTTCTGACTATTCTCTATATTGGCGAGCCGGAAACTCCATTGTCGTGCAGGTCTTGTCCGCAGTCTTTACTGCAATAATCAAGCAGTATCCAGATTCATTCGGAGAATTTGCCTGTATGTCTCTTAAAGAGTGAAAAACTGCCACGAAAAAAGAGTATCAACGTCGATATTATGCCAGTCATAAGGAAGAACTACAACGCAAGAGCTGTGAGTACCACAGACAGCTAAGAGTGAATAAGAATAGGTGATTGTAGAAAATGTTTGCAAAGTTTTCTACATAAAAAAAGTTAATTTAATCAGTGGTATGTTACGCATATCGCTGATTTTTTGTATTTTTGCACCATTAAAGAAAGGAAACGATATGGCAGAAATAGCAAACCGTATATACGAGACAAGTGAAGGGCAGATTCTCTTCATCTCAGACTTCTCTGACATCAATGATAATGAGAAGGTGGTAAGTCGTGCACTTTCTGTAGAAGAAAAAAAGGGAAATATAGTTCGATTAGCTAATGGGGTTTATCTTCGCCCTAAGAATACCCGATTTGGGATAGTCTATCCATCAATAGATGAAATGGTGATGGCTATAGCCCAGCGAGATAAGGTACAAATACAACCTTCAGGAGTTACAGCGCTCAACAAACTTGGACTCTCAACACAGGTGCCTACAAAATATACTTATCTGACATCGGGAAGTGGAAGAGTCTTGACTCTTGGAAATCGGACTATAGAGTTGAAGAGAAGTGTTCCTAAGAACTTTGCTTTTCAGACAGTGTTGGCAGCGCTTCTTGTACAAGCTCTTAGGACATTAGGACAAAAGAATGTAGGTAATCAAGAACTCTCTACCATAAGAAAATTGGTTAATGAAGAGGAACATAAAGACTTGTTTGTACAAGATCTTACTCTCATGCCAGTATGGATGAGAAGGCTAATAACTGATATAATAGATAAAAACGAGCATTATGACACTTTGGTTAAATCACACAATAGATGAACGAATAGCAATGTTGCAACGTGCGGAAGAGAAGTTTCGTATTAATCAGGTTGCAATTGAAAAGGACTGGTGGGTAACTGTGGTGCTCAACGCTCTTTTCAAATGTTCATGTGCAGATCAACTCATCTTTAAGGGAGGTACAAGTCTCAGTAAAGGATGGAATTTGATAGAAAGATTCAGTGAGGATATAGACTTGTATGAGCGTATTGTTAAGCATCGTTCCATATACTATGCTGTAGGTTATGTAGATTATTCTAAGTTGATGCCGAGTGAGATTGATTTCGTTCCTAGGCAAGAGTTAATGAAGGATTGGGAGGGTGATTATGCAGAGATGTGTAACCACTTTATCTATGGTCAGACTTTATCTTTCGAAAAACTTTTAGAGCGAATCAAGGAGTTGCAAGATAGGTTTAGAAAGGTCTTTTAGCGACTTTTACTCCTTAATAAAATGTTCGATATAAAAGTTGGAAAACTATAAGTGCTTGGTATTCAGCCCTAATATTCCTCTGGAATGATGATGAGTATTAAGTGATGATAGGGCTGCTCTTATGGATAAGGGCAGCCTTTTTCATTTTATTTTTTATCTCTATTCCCAATTCATACAATATTTTGAGAAAAAATCCGTTATAGTATCGTGTATAAAAGAATTAAAATAGCGACTTTATTGATGATACTGGGTATAACCACCTGTTATGCTCAGTACGATCCTTCTTTTAGTCATTATTTTGATATGGAACCTTCCTTCAATCCTGGTGCGGTAGGTAAACAAGCCAAGATAAATGTGAATATTGATTATGCATTAGACATGGCTGGTTTTGAGCATAATCCCCGGACTATGTATGCTGGAGCCGATTTGCCTTTCTATGCCTTGAAGAATTATCATGGTGTCGGTGTGCAATTCATGAACGACCAGATAGGTTTGTTTACTCATCAGAAGTTGGCTTTGCAATATGCTTTCAAGAAACGGCTTTTCAAGGGTATGCTCAGTGCTGGTATTCAAGCTGGTTTTCTAAGTGAAAGTTTTGATGGCAGCAAAGTGGATTTAGGAGAATCTAATGACCCTGCTTTCTCCACCTCTCAGATTGATGGTAACGGACTGGATCTTGGCTTTGGTCTTTATTATTCGCATGGTGCCTGGTATGTGGGAATTTCCGGACAGCATCTGAATGCCCCTAAGATTGAAATGGGTGAAACGAATGAAATGCAGATAGATGCAACTTATTATTTGACTGGCGGATACAATATTAAGTTAAGAAATCCGTTTTTATCTATAAAGCCTTCTACTCTTGTCAGATACGATGGCGTGACCTGGAGAGGAGATGTAAGTTGCAGGATGGTCTATACGCATGAGAAGAAAATGATGTATGGCGGTGTGTCTTATAGTCCTACCAATTCCGTTACGTTCCTTGTTGGTGGAATGTTCCACGGAGTGGTGTTAGGTTACAGTTATGAAATGTACACGTCGGCTATCAGTCCTGGCAATGGAAGTCATGAGTTGTTTGTCGGTTATCAGACTGACATCAATCTCGTAAAAAAAGGAAGAAATAAACATAAAAGTGTAAGAATACTATAGTATAAGAATAATATGAATATGAAGAAAGGTATCATGTGGCTTTGCTCAGCCTTTGTGCTGGTGGCATTGACTGGATGTTTCGGTGCCAAATCTACCTCGATGGCAGGTCGTGGTGGTGAAGTCGTGGGCGTATCTGGCAGGGGATTTACCGAGCCAGCTCCTTACGGCATGGTGAAGGTGAACCGTGGCTTCCTGAAGATGGGCTTGGAAAAGCAAGACTCTCTTTGGGGTGGAAAAACGCCTGTGAAGGAAATCTCTGTGGATGGTTTCTGGATGGACGATACTGAAATTACCAACTCAGAATATAAGCAATTTGTTGCTTACGTGAGAGATTCTATCTTGCGTACCCGTCTTGCTGATCCTTCTTATGGAGGCGATGAAACTTATATGATTACGGAAGATAAGAATGGTGAACCAGTGCCTCCGCGTGTCAACTGGAAGAAGAATCTTCCTAAGAAACCTAATGAGGACGAACTGCGTGCCATTGAGAGTCTTTATACGACCAATCCTGTGACGGGAGAGAAGTTGATAGATTGGAGTCAGCTCAACTATAAGTATGAAATCTATGATTATACTGCCGCTGCCTTGCGTCGCAACCGTCTCAATGCTTCTGAGCGTAACCTCAATACTGACATCGAGGTGGATCCGAACGAGGTGGTCATGATTTCCAAGGATACAGCCTATGTGGATGATGAGGGTAGAATCGTGAGACAGACCATCAACCGACAGTTGAGTGGACCTTGGGATTTTCTCAATACCTATATCGTGAATGTTTATCCGGATACTACCTGTTGGGTGAATGACTTCAAGAATTCTGATAATGAGACTTATCTCAGAAGTTATTTCAGCAATCCTGCCTATAATGATTATCCTGTGGTAGGCGTAACTTGGGAACAGGCGAATGCATTCTGTGCCTGGCGTACGGACTATCTGTTGAAAGGCTTGGGTCCTGAGGCACGTTTCATACAGAGATATCGTCTGCCTACTGAGGCTGAGTGGGAGTATGCTGCCCGCGGTAAGGAGCAGAATGAATTCCCTTGGGAAAACAAGGATGTAAAGAATGGGGATGGATGTTTCTATGCCAATTTCAAGCCAGACCGTGGTAATTATACCAAGGACGGAAACCTGATAACAAGCCGGGTGGGCATCTATTCTCCTAATTCTAACGGACTGTATGATATGGCAGGTAATGTGGCTGAATGGACCAGTACGATTTATACGGAAGCGGGTGTTGATGCCATGAACGATCTGAATCCAACGCTTGTTTATAATGCAGCCAAGGAAGATCCTTACCGCTTGAAGAAGAAAAGTGTGAGAGGTGGTTCATGGAAGGACCCTGAGTCTTTCATACGTTCGGCATGGCGCTCTTGGGAATATCAGAACCAGCCTCGTTCGTATATCGGATTCAGATGTGTGAGAAGTCTCGCAACAACATCAAGTGCAAAACAGAAACCTACAAAATCAAAGAATAGGAGATAATAAAAATGGGCGATTACAGTAAGTTTAATATCGTTTACCGTCTGCAAAAGTGGATGGATAGCGTGCCTGGACAAACATTCCTGAACTATGCATATAGTTGGGGTGCATCTATCGTTATCTTGGGTACACTCTTTAAGTTGACTCACTTGCCGGGAGCCAATCTGATGTTGTTCTTGGGTATGGGTACTGAGGTATTGGTATTCTTCCTGTCAGCTTTCGACCGTCCTTTTGATAAGACTGCCGATGGTCGTGATATTCCTACACATATTACTGAAGAATATCTGGAGACGGGCAAGGTCACTTATGATACAAATAATTCTGTAGCTGGTTCTCAACCGGTTTCGGGTTCTCATCCTGTTTCCGGAGATGCTGTGGTTGTGGGACAGCCGATTGTCTTTGCTCCTGGTGCTACTGCTTCTCAGGGCATAGCTTCTGCAGCAACTTCTGAAGGCACAGCTTCATCTCCTGTTTCTGCAGCAGCTTCTTCTGTCTCTGCATCATCTTCAGATGATAAGGATGCTGATGTTGCTGTTCAGCAGCCTCAGTCAGCAGCCGTTCAGCAGCCTGTAGCTGGTTCTACTGCATGGGTTGGTGGTCAGCAGCAGATAACTCCAGAAATGGAGGAAGCACAGAATAACTATGTGGAAGAGTTGAAGAAGCTGGTAGAAACTCTCGAAAAGGTAAATGAACAGAGCAGCCGCCTGACCCGTGATAGCGAGGAAATGGAAAATCTGAACCGTACGCTTACCGGTATCAGCAAGGTATATGAAATGCAGCTGAAGGGTGCCAGTCAGCAGATTGGTACTATCGACCAAATCAATGAGCAGAGCAGAAAGATGGCTCAGCAGATAGAGCAGCTCAACAAGATTTATACTCGCATGATCGAGGCAATGACTGTCAATATGAGAGCTGCTGCCCCACATGTAAGTGAAGAGTAAAGCATTCAATCGAATTTTTCAGTTATAAATAAATGGCAATAAAGAAAAGACCCGTTTCACCGCGCCAGAAGATGATCAACTTGATGTATGTCGTCCTCATGGCCATGCTTGCATTGAACATCTCTACCGAGGTGCTCAACGGATTCTCTATTGTGGAGGAGAGCTTGAACCGTACCACGGCCAATTCTTCTGCAGAGAATGCTGCTATCTATGGGGATTTCAGCGAGCAGATGAAGAAGAATCCTGCCAAGGTGAAAGAATGGTTTGAGAAGGCTACTCTGGTGAAGGAAATGAGTGACTCGCTCTACAACTTCGCACAGCAGTTGAAAGAAGCCATCGTCAGAGAGGCTGATGGAAAGGATGGCGATGTGAAAAACATCGAGAACAAGGATAATCTGGAAGCTGCGGGCATCGTGATGCTGGCTCCTGGTACGGGGAAAGGCAAGAAACTCTATGATGCCATCAACCGTTATCGTGAGCGTATCCTCACCATGGTGACTGACGAGCATCAGAAGAAAATCATTCAGAGCAACCTCGCTACAGTTGTGCCAAAGAATTCAAGGACTTTGGGCAAAAACTGGCAGGAATATATGTTTGAGAATATGCCTGTGGCTGCTGCTATCACTTTGCTCTCCAAACTGCAGAGTGATGTGCGCTATGCGGAAGGAGAGGTGCTCCATACCCTCGTTTCTAATATAGATATGAAGGATATTCGCGTCAACAAACTTGATGCCTTTGTGATTCCGGAGAAGACTACGCTTTATCCTGGCGAGCGCTTCAATGCCAACATCGTGATGGCGGCTGTGGATACTACCCAGCAACCGGAAATCTATGTGAATGGTATGCGCGTGAATACGGCTCATGGGCAGTATTCCTTTACTGCTGGAGGCGTAGGCGAACACCAGTTCAGCGGATATATTCTGATGCACAATGCCAAGGGAGATGTCTTGCGACGCAATTTCCTGCAGAAGTACAGTGTGATTCCGGCTCCTAATACTGCTACTGTGGCAGCCGACATGATGAATGTGCTCTATGCCGGTTTCCACAATCCAATCAGTATCAGCGTACCGGGAGTTCCTGCCAATGCGATTTCTGCCAGCATGAGTGGCGGTTCCTTCATCTCCAAGGGAAATGGACATTTCGTGGCAGTTCCATCTGCTGTAGGAAAGGATGTGACGATTACAGTTACGGCTCGTGACAAGGGACAGACCCGTACGATGCCACCGTTTGTTTTCCATGTCAGAAAACTTCCAGACCCAACGGCTTATCTGGCTTTGGGTACCAATAGATATAGAGGCGGTGCTCTGTCAAAGGCTTCTCTGATGGGAGCAACAGGCATTCATGCCGCGATTGATGACGGATTGCTCGATATTCCGTTCAAGGTGCTGAGTTTCGAGACTGTATTCTTCGACAATATGGGAAATGCGGTTCCTCTTGCTTCAGCAGGTGCCAATTTCTCACAGCGTCAGCGCGAGGAATTCCGCCACTTGTCCAGAAACCGTCGCTTCTACATTTCTCATATCAAGGCAGTTGGTCCTGATGGCATTACCCGCAATCTCTCTGCTGCAATGGAAGTGATTGTAAGGTAAGAGAGAGTCTGGAATAGGAAAAAGGCGAATCTGGGCAGGATATTCATTCCGGGTGGGATGGAAAACTTGCCAGAATGCATAACATAATGATCAAAGTAAATAAAATCAATGTGATGAAAAAGATATTTATGCTTTTGATGCTTGCAGGTGTTACGCTGGGAATCAGCGCTCAACCTGAAGCGCGCCGCCAGGCACAGCAAAAGGCTCAGCAGAAGTCGAATGCCAACAACATGACGACCCGTGCACAAATCATGTTTCCTACTACTGCTTCCATGGATGAGGATGTGGTATGGAGACGTGACATCTATCGCGAGTTGGATCTCAACGATGATGCCAATGCGCCTTTGTATTATCCTGTGGAACCATTGGGCAGTCAGACAAACTTGTTCACCTATATGTTTAAGTTGATACTCTCAGGTCGCATCAAGGCTTACCAGTATAAGTTGGACGGCAACGAGAGTTTCAGTGATGCAGACTTGGTGAAGCCAAAGGCATTCCTGGATAATTACCATATTTATTATGAGAAGGATGCAAACGGAAGAATGCGTCTTGACAACAGCGATATTCCTTCCCGCGAAGTGAAATCTTACTATGTCAAGGAATCTTCTTATTTTGATCAGCGTACTTCCACCTTCCATACTCAGGTGTTGGCACTCTGTCCTATCATGACCCGTGAGGATGATTTCGGAGATGGTGGCAATAAATATCCTTTGTTCTGGGTGAAGTACAGCGACCTGGCTCCTTACTTGTCTAAACAGCAGATTATGACCAGTAATCTGAACAATGCTGCGACGATGAGTGTGGATGATTACTTTGTAAGAAATCAGTATAAAGGAAAGATTTACAAGACCAATAATATGTTGGGCAAGACTTTGGCCCAATATTGTCCTTCTGATTCGGCTATGAGCAAGGAGCAGAAGAGGATAGAGGCTGAATTGGCTGCCTTTGAGAAGAATATCTGGGGCGATCAGGAGAGAAAGGATTCTCTGGATAGTATTGCCAATGCCGGTAAGAAGGATGCAAAGACTGTCAAGAAGAACCGCAGAAGTTCTTCTAAGTCTTCAGGTTCTTCTTCGAGTGTAAGAAGACGTCGCCAGCGCAGTTCTGGTTCTTCTACCTCCAGTGCAGCCCGCGTTTCTGTCAGAAGAGAGCGCCATTAATTGGTTTGGTTCTGATTGTTGGAAATAATAACTATCGGAAATATCAATCATTGGAATCATAATGATTGGGATAAGAATCGTTGGAATTATATGATTTGAACAACAATTATTAGAAATAAAAATAGAGAAATAGGTATGAAAAAAGTATTGACTTTTATGGTGTTGTTGGCATCATTGCTGTTCGTGCAGCAGGCTAACGCACAGGTTAAGTTTGGTTTGAAAGGTGGTTTGAACGTTACCAATATGTCTTTCAGCAAAGATGTCTTCGATGCTTCTAATAAGACAGGTTTCTTCGTAGGTCCTATGGTGAAGATCACCTTGCCAGTAGTAGGTTTGAGTTTCGATGCAGCTGCTCTCTATGATCAGAAAGAGGCTGACGTGAAGTATCAGGGATCTGATAATTCATATTTCAAGGAGAATGTAAAGCAGAAGTCTCTCAACATTCCTGTGAATGTACGCTATGGTTGGGGATTGAGCAGCGTGGCAAATATCTTTCTCTTTGCGGGTCCTCAGTGGGGAATCAACGTAGGTGATAAGAATTTCAAGTGGGATACTGGTAGCAGTTATTCTTTGAAGAAGTCTAATTTCAGCGTCAATGTGGGTGCTGGTGTTACTTTGTTGAGCCACGTACAGCTTTCTGCTAACTACAATATTGCTTGTGGAAAGACTGCAGATGCCTCTCTCGAAAAGGTGGGCGAAACCGTTTTGGGTAGTGATAGAAGCCGCAACAATTCATGGCAAATTGCGCTTGGCTACTGGTTCTAAAAATCGGGGCCAGTTCAGTCTGGCTTTCTTAAAATATATAAAGAGGGTGTGTCATAAGTCTGTGACGCACCCTTTTTT
>NZ_QTXV01000170.1:0-994 GCF_003461825.1 Prevotella sp. AM42-24
ACCATCGGAGATACCGCTTTGCAGGTGAAGCTGAATGGTTCACCTGATGGCTGCGACCAATGAGGGAGCAGCCAGAAAAAGATCATCCACCTTGCAGATGGATGATTTTTTGTTAACTTTTCATAGACATATTAATTAATCTTCAATAACATCAAATGTTACACTTTCCTTTTCTCCATTACTTTCTAAGATGCCTTTGTCGTATTGGTCTCTTGCCATATTCTCAGCCTCTGCCTCGTTTGCCGCTTCAACGCTTACTTGAAAAACTATTTTTTCAACGATTTCAACTTGATACTTTTTCATATTATTCCTTTAGTTAATTCTATCCGATAGCCATACAACTACCGGATAGAAACATTAAACATGATACTACTTAGTTCCAATAATCATTTGTTTTACCTCCTCATAACTTTCTTTCGTTATGAATTTGCGCCCCTCAACGTGACGCTTTGTTGTGTGTATGAGGGTAATTATACAAACCTCCTTGCCGTCCTTATAATCTTCGCTTGGCTCTACGCAAGCTATCTCGTCGGTATTAATCAGTACTTTTTTTCCTGCTGTCACTTCAATGAATTTGCTCATATCTTTATTTTTTATGAAGCGGTGGTTAGCCGCTCCGTTACCTTTTTTAGTCTGTTACATTATAAAAGTAGTTCAACTCGTCACCTTGCAAGTGGTTGACCGCATAGTTATCGGCAATGTTCCACGCATCGTTATAGAGTTTTGCAAGAGGCATGTTTCTCTCATACCATTGTGCTATCTTGTGGTTAAGTACCATAACAAGCTCTGTAAGATACTTGTAGTTACCTTTCCACTCATTAAAGGCACGTTTGAAAGTGTCTTCAACGGCTGCGACACCAAAGGCATCTGCAATAGAGAAGTCTTGCCAAAAAGTAGTCATTGGCTTGTAACCTGTCTCACTCTCGATGTTCCAAACAGGAACTTTTACAAAAATCTTTCCCATAATCAAATCTGCTTTAAAGGGTTCAACAAT
>NZ_QTXV01000171.1:0-464 GCF_003461825.1 Prevotella sp. AM42-24
TTTACATCTGTTGTATGTACTGGAGTTAGTTTGGCAAAAATTCACAAATGGTCACGGCTTCAGTTTCTTATGTTAAAATGTAAATCATGGTTTGAAACTGTACACACTCGGGGTACAAATGAAAGCACTATATGCTTGTGTCGGAAAGGTATATATGAGCTGATGGTAGAGTCATCATCAACAACAATGGCCCTGATTTGATAAACTCAGCAGGAATACTTGCTATTCATTTTTTGATGGGGTTATGTTCACAAGTTTGAGATTTCATGTAAAAAAGTCCTAATTTCTATATTTCTCTTCTTGTAAATTATGGGATATTAAGAAAAATATCGTATCTTTGTCGCAAATTTAGGCGTTCTTTGTATATTGCAAGGTTGTGAAAGAAAAAGAATATAGCTCGTTTCTAAATCGTTAGCAGTTACATTCTTTAAAATACTCAACTCGCTGATATTCAATAAATAAAA
>NZ_QTXV01000171.1:474-941 GCF_003461825.1 Prevotella sp. AM42-24
TAAAATACTCAACTCGCTGATATTCAATAAATAAAAGAATTTACTGTGACTCCTCATGTGAAAGGTTACAGGCTTTTCAATGCCCGCCTCCCTAGCCCATTGCTTCATTCGGTAATTGACAGAGAAATACGATGGCAACGAAAAGACCTTGTCTTCTACCCTAGCCTGTCCCCTTACAGGCATCCATGCCAAGGCATTCTCCGACAAGGGTATCGTCACCACATGGCGACTCTTCACCATCTGCTTGCTAATATAGTATCCCTCTGTACCCTTCCCGATATCAGCCCATCGCAACGACCTTACATCACTAAGGCGCAAGCCACAGAAACAAGCAAAGAGGAAGGCGCATTTCACGGTATCAGCCTTGCACGGCGTAACCATCAGCAATTTGATTTCCTCTATGCTGAGATAACAACGCTTACTCTCTTCAATACTCTGTTAATTCTTATGTAATCGATTGAAAATGA
>NZ_QTXV01000172.1:0-319 GCF_003461825.1 Prevotella sp. AM42-24
GGGCAAGAGATACCCTTTTCCCATTGCTGAGCACGAATCGTGTTCGTATCGATCTCATCACCATCTGCAAGTTGGCGGAAACGAGCAAGACCTATTCCTACCATTCGGGACGACACTCGTTCGCCAGCCTCATTACGCTGGAGGCTGGTGTGCCGATGGAGACCATCTGCAAGATGCTCGGTCACAAGGATGTGAAGATGACGCAGCGGTATGCGAGAGTGACCCAAAAGAAGCTGTTTGAGGACATGGACAAGTTCATCGCTGCAACCGGGAAGGACTTCGTTCTCGCATTATGAACAAGGCTTTCAACTTTTCTTTT
>NZ_QTXV01000172.1:329-919 GCF_003461825.1 Prevotella sp. AM42-24
CAAGGCTTTCAACTTTTCTTTTTACAGTTTCAACTACATTATTATATTATAAGGACAACAACTATGAGCAGAAGTACATTTTCAATTTTGCCTTACATCAACAGACAGAAGGTGAAGGCAGACGGAACAGCCAACATACTTTGCCGCATCACCGTTGACGGCAAAAGTGCAGCCATTTCCACAGGCATATCCTGTACCCCACAGGAGTGGAACGCCAAGAAGGGAGAGGTACGGAACGCAAGGGACAACGGACGATTGGCAAGTTTCCTTGCTGGGGTCAAGGATAAATACAACTCACTTCTTATCACCAATGGCATCATCACCGTGGAAATGCTGAAGGCTGTATTGAAGGACAAGGACACGACAGGAAAATACTTGCTGAGTTTTGGCGATACCATCGTGGAATGGTACAGAACGGCAAGAGCTAGGCAAACCTTTCTGCACAAGCGAACATGGCAGAAGAACCTGAGGGACTTTGTTCATACTTTGGATAAGGAAGACATAGCCTTCGAGGACATTGACGAGAACTTCGGGGAGGGATACAAACTGTTCCTGAAACGAGACCAGGGACGTATCGACAGCTACGTGAA
>NZ_QTXV01000173.1:0-911 GCF_003461825.1 Prevotella sp. AM42-24
ATTTTAATAATGCTTTATATAATAATCGAAGTCTGCTTTGTTTTTAGGAGCTATATCACGCATTATAACCCCATACATTCCACTTGGTATTGGTGATTTCCAATAATCTAATCCCTTTTTCTTCAAGAAATTAACGACTTTCATTTTGTCTGTATATTCTTTAGAACCAATTGGATATACGCATTTACGTAGTTTATATAGAATGTCTACTTCAAAAGTGGGATAATCAGGCTTATCCAAGTCTATTTCTGTAAACTTTCTGCGATAGTCTGCTCCTTTTTGCAGAAGATATAACATAATATCCATCCTATCAAAAATCATACAATTTTCTATTGCGCAATTTTCAGTAGATGTTGCATAATTAATGTTTGCTCCTGCATCAACTAATAATTTAACCTTCTCAAAGGAGGAAAACACAGCAGCACTTAAAGCAAAATCTCTAATTGGTACAATCTCGCCCAAACCATTCTCCTGAACTCCACAAGCTGTTGAATTTGGATTTCCTCCATACTTCAGTAATAAAGCAAGTATTTTACTTGAGGGTCTAGTAAAGCGACAAGCTAGTAACACTGCACTTTGTCCAAAGTATTTAGTGGAGTCATTATGTGCATTAGGATTAGCTCCCAGCTCTAATAATTTTTTAACGGATTCTATTTTATTAGTACGTGTTGCTAACATCAAAAGAGTCTGCTTGTACTCAGGATCTCGATAATCTACAGAAATATGCATCTGTAAAACTTGTTTAGAAATCTCTGTAGTATCTTCATCTTCAACAGCCTTTGCTAAAGACCATGCAGGCGTATGTTTATACAACCTAAAATCATCTCCTAACATGTCTTTTACGTTAGGCTCTGTACAGGAAGAACAAACAAACAATACTAAGAATAAAAGATGCCTCATATTTATAATAA
>NZ_QTXV01000174.1:0-884 GCF_003461825.1 Prevotella sp. AM42-24
GTGGTATGCGCATAGTCGAGTGTGAAAGTGCCGCCCAAGGAGTTGGTGACAGACTTCAACATGTTTGTCCTGCCAATGGCAGAGCGTGTAACCTTTAACTCGCTTTCCTTCTCAGACTCAACGATGTCAAGATAGCCGTCACCGTCCACATCCTGCAAAGAATATGTAGGGCGGTTGATGCTATGAGAGGTAGAAGCACCAGGATTGGTTGAAATCTTGATGCTTATGACAGGAATGTTGATGGTCAAAGTGAACGCTGCATTTGCTGACTCTGATGTTGATGCAGATTCACTGAGCGCACTTGCACCCTTCCAACTGATAGGCTCGTCAAAGCCGTTACCAGTGTTGAGGGCAACAATGATACCATGGTCGCTCTTCCATACCTTGTCTGGAAGGCCATCGGAGTTGATGTCGATAAGATTGTATTCCTCCTCACTTTCAGAGGTTACGATGCCAAAGCCTGCTGAGAAACTGCCGGAGGCCTTGTTTATCGACTGCTTTGTGCTCTTATTTTGGGTAGTTCCCCAACCAAAATCTTCCCCTGCACCTGCACCAAAATTATAGGAAAGAGACTTACCGCCTTGGATGCGGTCCAGCCCCCAGTCAACAGGCTCAGTGAAGGCATAGCCAAGGTTCAGTTTTACTTTCTTGTCTGAAAGAATCTTGTCGGGAAGTCCATCGCCATTGATGTCAATGAAAGATTCAACTGCCTCATCCGTATTCTTTGGCGCACTGCCAGAAATGGAGAATTGAGCCAGCCATGCAGTCTGCTGGTTCAGTATGGTTGCCTTGCCCTTGGAGATTAGATTTGTGATGCTTGACGCTGAAGCCACAGGGTTACCGCCATATCCCCATGCCTGTGAAGCATTGTCGGAGTTGCTGGA
>NZ_QTXV01000175.1:0-843 GCF_003461825.1 Prevotella sp. AM42-24
CTTTATTTCGCAGATTTTAGACCTGTCGGTCTGGGAGGATGTCGCAGATTTCTGATTTCATGAACTCGAAAAGGATTATGCAGATTTTTCTAATTCTCTTTTCTTCTTATTTTGGATTCATTGATTTCTATACATTATCAATTTATTAATCCGACATTTTTCAGATCCTTATTTTTTTACCAGTTTCGTTTTATTTCCCTATTTTTTAACCAGTTTCTTCTTGTAAGTTTAATATAAGTTATAAAACAAAATTAAAATCGCGATTTATTTGTGGAATTCATTTTTTATTATTACTTTTACAATCGAAAATAACATAGGTTTTTAGTTAGTACCCTTTATGGGTGAGGCTATCAAGTAGATGCGAAAACGAAGTATGCGAGAACTATGAGGGCAGGATAATTCCTGCCCTTCAAATTTAATATATAACAATTTTCTTATTATTCTCTTCCTTCAATTATTATTTTATCCCATTTTCTTTTTTCTTTCATTGTTTCTCTTTCTTTTATAGTTTCTCTTTTTATCTATATTTCTTTTTCCTGTCATTATTTCTCTTTTTCTGTCATAACTTCTCTTTTCTATTATAACTTCTCTTACTTGATAGTGATTTATTTTAATTTTGTTAGTTGTATGATTGAGGTTCTGTTTTTTGACCTCGTTGATGATAGATCTCTACTTTATCTTTCTATTGAATAGGAGTGCTATTCTTGTCTCTAAATAAGGTAAAATATGAAAGATAGTGCTTGCTACTGTTAAATTAGTGTTAAAATAATAACTTTTTCTTTGAAATGTTTGGTGGGTTGAGAAATTGTTTGTACTTTTGCACTCGCTTTTGAGAAATCAAGC
>NZ_QTXV01000176.1:0-675 GCF_003461825.1 Prevotella sp. AM42-24
CAGACCTTAATTCTCACAATTTGCGCCAAGCCTCGAAGTCCTCTTCATAAAGGCTTAGGTGGTGGCGCACGATGTTCTCGATGATGCCCGATACGCTCATGCGTCTCCCTCCGAGGATGCGGACGACACGATCAAGACGGTCTCGCACATCGGAACTGACAAAGACTGGCTTGCGGTCGTCAATCCTTGGAACTTGGAGGAATGTCTGCTGATACTCCTCCAGTGTCGCCTTGCGCTGCTTGCCGCTGATGCGCTTCTGCGGATTCGGTGGCGATTGAGCCTCGTTTGTTAGCTCGTCCTCCATACAGGAGGTTGTTGCAGCCACATTCTCTGTCACAACTTCTAAATCGGAGTTCTCCACCTCTTCAAAGAAAGAGCTATGTTCTTGGGCATAGTCTTTACCATAAGTGGATGATTGAAGCGAAGCCACCACCTCCTGTGTCATTTTCTCCTGCTGTTCAGGAGACATTTTCGTTTCTTTTGTTCTTGCCATAGCTTAACTTGTTTAAATTGTTGGTATAGTGGTCACGGTATGCACCATTGACCGATTGTCGGGTGCAAAGTAAGTGTACTGAGTGCAGCCATGCAACTGATTGGGTGTAACGTGGCAATTTAGTTGTGGCTTGCTTATTTGCATACCGAGATAGTTGTGAGAACTTCAACGTATTTCTCAAC
>NZ_QTXV01000177.1:0-634 GCF_003461825.1 Prevotella sp. AM42-24
GCCTCCTATTTTCACATTTACCGACCTCCCACACCACCGTACATGCGGTTCCGCATACGGCGGTTTCGTGCTTTCTCATCTTGCGATGTGTGGCAAGTTGATTTCAGTTATCCCTATGAGTAGCGTCACTTCTATCCTATTGTCGGATTCCGTCCTATCGTCTTGGATAGAGAGTTCCTTTCGGACATCTGACGAGGAGTCTCATAAGGTAACATTCAATTACTATTGCACTGCACGATTCAGTCCTTCCCTATAAGCACACGTGCCTTGGGTACTATGACCTCTGCTGACTTCTCACGGCAAGCTTTACTCCGTCATGGTACATCGAATGATTCATCTTCACCCATGCGTCCGTGAGACCTCCTCGGATAAGGGCTTATTCTTTCCATCTTATACCCACTTCATTTACACCAACCATTCCGAATAGCTATGGGACTTTGATTTGTCTTGCAATCTCATCCATGGTCATATGCCTTGTATGAAGTTTCTGTACGTTAGGTCAGATGTTTGCCGCCAGCTTCTTTCAGATTCCACCTCGCGGTGGACACCCTTGCTATTGGCTATACGATTCCCGCTATTAGGGCTCGTTAGGGACTTGCACCCATTAGAATAAGCTCATGCCGAGCATACAAGA
>NZ_QTXV01000178.1:0-627 GCF_003461825.1 Prevotella sp. AM42-24
GTGACAAGTGCATCCAAGGGAAGCTCTGCCAAGGACGAGAATGTGATGATAGTCAGCGGAAGAAACGTGTATGATGCTTTCGGACGTGTGGCAAAGGCTTTCTATCCTACAACGGAAGGAACCGGATCGAAATCAACGTTCAGCAAGTCATTTGACAATGTATCTCCAACGGTTACTGTTTATGACGTGCTCGACCGTGCTACCTCAGTGACATTGCCGGACAACTCTACGACAACTACGGCATATACAGTTGACAATAGCGGTCATACTCTCGTTACAACCGTAACGGATGCGCTTCATAATGTGCAGGCTACCCATACCAATGGCAGTGGCAAGACGGTGAAGACCATTCAGAAGAGTGGTCCTGACGGTGAGATTACCACCTCGTTTGAGTATGACGGCATACAGCGCCTTGTTCGTGTCACCGACACGGAGGGCAATGTAACGGTCTCTACTTACGACATGGGTGACCGCCGTACAGAGGTGAACCATCCTGCAAGCGGCATTACAAGTTTCACTTATGATGCGCTCGGCAATGTGCTTACAAAGCAGACTGCCAACCTTGCCAAGGAAGGCAAGTTCATCTCCTACGATTACGACTATCAGCGTCTGACGGGTATCAACTAC
>NZ_QTXV01000179.1:0-314 GCF_003461825.1 Prevotella sp. AM42-24
TCAAAGGCGATGGCATAAGGCACGCCCGTAGCCAACTCATTTGGACCACGCACGCCAGTAATGCGACCGAGGTCGTCAACATCAGTCTCATAGTAGAAGTTGTTGAGGTCACGATGCTCCTTGGCTATACCATAGCGATAGTCAAAATTGCCTTGCTCGCTGCGGTAGCCCCACGCATCGTCAATGCGCTCAACATACATGTTCATCTCAGGCTCATAGCGGTACTTGTACCACATACGCTGTCCCTTGCCGTTGGCAGGGAGGGTCTTCTGGATGATGTTGCCGTAAGAGTCGTACTTGTAATCAGTAACTGC
>NZ_QTXV01000179.1:324-597 GCF_003461825.1 Prevotella sp. AM42-24
GTCGTACTTGTAATCAGTAACTGCCGCACCGTCATTCAACTGCTGTGTAATCTGCGTGATGTGGTTGGCGTAGTTGGTATTATACTTCGCCGTCACATGGTGGTAAATCGAGCCGTCACCGCCAGTCACCGTAACATCTATTGGAAGTCCGAAGATATGCTTCGCTGCATTGTCCGTGTATTTAATGGCGGTTGCATAATCGAACTTGCCGTTTCCGTCCTCGCCAAGGCTTCCCTTGTCGCTGTACTTGTAGGACTTCAACTCACCATGATA
>NZ_QTXV01000018.1:0-57906 GCF_003461825.1 Prevotella sp. AM42-24
GAAGTGGCTGACAGCCGCTGCCTGAGCAAGGAGGAAATGGAAAAATATGAAGAGAGCCAGCGTCAGGTTGATAATTACAACCTGGGGATGTATAGTGCCTGGCTGGAAGGAAATGAGAAGGGGATTAAGCAAGGAATAGAGCAAGGTGAACTTGCTAAAAGTCTTGATGTCGCAAAGAATCTCCTTGCATTAGGTATGCCAGTAAGTCAAATCATGCAAGTTACAGGTTTGAGTAAAGAGCAAATAAGCAGTTTGCAGGCCAAGAAATAATATAAATTCGGATTTAGAATCCTCAAGAAATAAAACGGAGAAAAGTTTTATAAAGTATCTTATAATCAAGGCTTTTGCTCTTTATTGGGCTTTGGAGTGTTTCTGAAAAAAAAGTCACAATACCCGGCAGATGGTGCTGAGTATTGTGACTTTACTTTCTTGTTATACAAATCTTTTCTATTCGATACTTTCTTCTATTGACTTCAATACGTAGTCGAGAATCTCATCGGTGTGGCAGAGGGAGATGAAGTTGCCCTCAAACTGGGATGGACTCACGTAGATGCCTCGGTCCAGCATGTTGCGGAAATAACGTGCGAAACGTTCCTGATCACTCTTCTTGGTATCTTGGAAATTGCGGACAGGCTGGTCGTTGAAGAACATCGTGAACATCGTGCCCACGTGGTTCACCTGGATGCCCTTGCCTTCTACTATCTTCTCAAGATGGGAGAGGAAACGATTGCTGCGTTCTTCTAAGAGTTCATAAACGCCCGGTTCGCCCAACTGCTTCAAAGTTTCATAATCGGCTGCCATCGCCACAGGATTTCCACTCAAAGTACCTGCCTGATAAACTGGACCCTCTGGGGCTAATACGCTCATGATATCCGCTCTACCTCCGAAGGCTGCGGCAGGGATTCCTGTCGGGTGGTTACGTGGAGATGAGAGGTGGATAGCTGATGACTGTGCCAGTTGGCAAGAATCTTAAGTCCCTTGCTTCGTGCATATTTCAATGCGGCAAACTGGTCTTTGGGTGAAAAGGAAAAATGCTCTTCACTGTGGTCAATATTCTCCATCCAATAGCTTTCTGTCACATGATCATCTTTGCCTAAAAGTAATCCGCAACTTTCTATTGGGGCATCCTTCTTCGCCTGCTCTAAAATAACTTTGATTACGTCGTCGATAATTTTCATAAGCAATAGCGAGTCTTTATCTATTTACACTTTACACTAATATATGATTAGTGCTTTTTTAAGTCACAGGCAGCCTGCTCGTAGTCAATGAGGTGGTCGATGGTAGGATGATCACCACAAATTTCACAAGAAGCACGTTTCTTCACATTGATGGTACGGAAGTTCATCGTCTTGGCATCGAATGTGAGCAGTCTGTCTGTCAGGAGATCGCCTACGCCCAGGAAATATTTCAATGCTTCTGCAGCCTGAATGGTTCCTAACATACCGGCAATGGCTCCTAAAACTCCTGCCTGACTACAGGTCGGAACGACACCTGCTGGAGGTGGCTCCTTGAAGAAACAGCGATAACATGCTGTTCCTGGCAGATGTGTAAAGGTCTGACCCTGGAAGCGGAGAATACCGCCATGAGAAAAGGCTTTGCCTAATCGAACACAGGCATCATTGATGAGGAATTTTGCTGGGAAATTGTCAGTTCCATCAATGATGAAATCCCAAGGCTGGATGATTTCCTCTGCATTGTGGGAATCAAGGAAATCATGATAGGTAGTTACCTCTACGTCTGGATTGATGGCAATCATCTTCTCCTTGGCACTTTCCACCTTAGGTCTTCCCAAATCTTTGGTCTGATGAATGACCTGTCGTTGCAGGTTGCTCAGATCAACAACGTCTGCATCTACGATACCGATATGTCCCACTCCGGCTGCTGCCAGATAAAGAGATACTGGTGAGCCTAAACCTCCTGCACCGATAATTAGGACTTTGGCATTGAGGAGCTTTTCCTGTCCTTCAAGGCCTACATCCTGAAGCAGGATATGTCGGCTATATCTCTCAATTTGTTCTTCACTTAATTCTATCATCTTACACTGTTTTTCTTTTACGGATGAATACTATCACTTATTAAATACGTTAACGATACAGAATACGTACATTAACGACAACGTAATCTAATATATTAAACTATTTAATAAGCATTTTATTGTACAGAATTTCAGTCTTGCTTCTTAAAAAATGCTACTTTTAATAGTTTTTTCTCTTTAAGAATTTTTTTCTTGCTATTTTGCATACAGTTGATTCCTGCTTGACGACAGAGATTCTATTGAATTTAGCAAGTGCCTCCTCCCATGAAATATAGGAAATCTACACGGTCACCTTCTTTTAGTTGTATTTTCTCGTAGTCTTCTCTTTCTACGAAATCTTCGTTTACCTGAATGGTTACCATTTCTGGCTGGAACACTTTATTGATTTTTATCAGTTCTGCCAATGTGAGAGGAAGTGTTACTTCCTGCTTTTCGTCGTTTACAATAATCTGTGCCATAATCTTATTTTTTATTTGTTATTTTCTGGGTGCAAAGGTACTGCGATTTTGCGACCTATACCATACCACCCCGGGGGTATTTTGGGTCACATTATGATAGTATGGTATATACCACAAATGGGGTAGAAGGATACTATATAAGTATAAATAAGACTACAAAGCTGCAGATATGCGCTTAAAGTAAACCAAAAATAGGTATAAGTAATAGTTAAAAAAAAAGTGGTACACCCTCTTTGGGATGTACCACTTTATATAGATATTTACTGAAAATCAGATTAGATCTGCTCGCTCCAGTCCTCCTGGCTCTTACGAACGTAAGTCTGGTAACGGAGCTTAGCCATCTTCTCTGCCTGAGAGAAGAGCTCATCAGCCTCCTTAGGGAATGCCTTCTGTACAGAGAGGTAACGAACCTCACCGAGCAAGAAGTCGCGGAAGTTCTCCCAGTTTGGAGCCTTAGAGTCGAGTGTGAATGGGTTCTTACCCTCATCAGCCAACAGTGGGTTGTAACGCCACAAGTGCCAGTAACCGCACTCAACGGCCAACTCTTCCTCGTGCTGTGAACGACCCATACCGCCCTTACGCTTCAAACCGTGGTTGATACATGGTGCGTAAGCGATGATGAGTGATGGACCTGGATAAGCCTCAGCCTCGCGGATAGCCTTCAATGTCTGAGCATTGTCAGCACCCATAGCTACCTGAGCTACATAGATGTAACCGTATGTAGTCTGCATCAAACCGAGATCCTTCTTACGGATACGCTTACCCTGAGCAGCGAACTGTGCGATAGCACCAAGAGGTGTTGACTTAGAAGACTGACCACCAGTGTTAGAGTAAACCTCAGTATCGAGTACCAGGATGTTAACATCCTCACCAGAAGCCAATACGTGGTCGAGACCACCGTAACCGATATCATAAGAAGCACCATCACCACCGATGATCCACTGTGAACGCTTAACGAGGTAGTGATCCAAAGTCTTGAGCTCCTTGCAGATAGGGCAACCCTTCTCAGCGCAGGCAGCGATGAGAGGCTTCAACTCTGCAGCAGCCTCCTTAGAACCCTCAGAATCGTTCATGTTAGCCATCCACTTGTCAGCAGCAGCTACGAACTCAGCAGAAACCTTCTCGCTAGCCTTAGCCTCCTCGAGCAAGTGAGCGATGCGCTCCTTCATCTTCTTGTTACCCATTACCATACCGAGACCGAACTCGCAGAAGTCCTCGAACAATGAGTTGTCGAATGCAGGACCCTGACCCTTAGCGTTCTTTGTATATGGAGTAGATGGGATAGAAGCTGAGTAGATAGAAGAACAACCAGTAGCGTTAGCAATCATCTGACGATCACCGAAGAGCTGAGAAATCAACTTAACGTATGGAGTCTCACCACAACCAGAGCAAGCACCAGAGAACTCGAACAATGGCTGAGCGAACTGAGAGTTCTTAGGGCTCTGCTTGATATCTACGAGATCCTGCTTAGAAGCAACGTTGTGTACGAGGTACTCCCAGTTAGCTGCTTCCTTGACCATATCCTCTGCATCAACGTTGAATGGAACCATTGTCAACGCCTTCTCACCCTTCTTACCTGGGCAGACGTCAGCACAGTTACCACAACCCAGACAGTCGAGTACTGAAGTCTCGATGCGGAAGTGCATGCCAGCCAAAGCCTTAGGTGCCTTAACATCCTGAGTCTCGAGACCCTCGATGCCTGCGAGCTCCTCATCGGTCAATACGAATGGACGGATAGCTGCGTGAGGACAAACGAATGAACACTTGTTACACTGGATACAGTTCTCAACGTTCCATACTGGTACGAATGCCTCAACACCACGCTTCTCGAATGCTGCAGTACCGTTCTGCCATGTACCGTCAACTGTGTTGTGCTTAACAAAGTCAGAAACCTTCAAGAGGTCACCTGCCTGACCGTTGATAGGACGAACGAGCTCCTTAACGAATGCTGGAGCGTTATCCTCCTTAGCCTCATCGTCTGCGAGGTTAGCCCAAGCTGGATCTACTGTCAACTGCTTGTACTCACCACCGCGGTCAACAGCGCTGAAGTTCTTGTCAACAACGTCCTGACCCTTCTTAGAGTAAGACTTAACGATGAATGCCTTCATCTGCTCTACAGCGAGATCCAAAGGAATAACCTTTGTGATACGGAAGAATGCAGACTGGAGGATGGTGTTGGTACGGTTGCCGAGACCAATCTCCTGAGCAATCTTAGTTGCGTTGATATAGTAAACAGTGATGTTGTTCTGAGCGAAGTAACGCTTTACCTTGTTAGGGATGAAGTTAACCAACTCCTCACCATCGAAGATAGTGTTCAACAGGAAGAAACCGTTCTTACGCAAACCACGTGTTACATCGTACATATGGAGGTAAGCCTGTACGTGGCAAGCTACGAAGTTAGGAGTATTTACCTGGTATGCACTGTGGATAGGGCTGTCGCCGAAACGCAAGTGAGAGCAGGTGAAACCACCAGACTTCTTAGAGTCGTAAGAGAAGTATGCCTGGCAATACTTGTTAGTATTGTTACCGATGATCTGAACTGAGTTCTTGTTAGCACCAACAGTACCATCAGCACCCAAACCGTAGAACTTAGCCTCGAACAAGTCGTCGCCACCCATTGGGATTTCCTCCTCTTCTGGGAGAGAAGTGAATGTAACGTCATCAACGATACCTACAGTGAAGTGGTTCTTTGGCTGTGGCAACTCGAGGTTCTTGAATACAGCAACGATCTTAGCTGGAGTTGTATCAGAAGAACCGAGACCGTAGCGACCGCCAACGATCAATGGCTTGCGCTCGTCATCGTAGAGAGCTGACTTCACGTCGAGGTACAATGGCTCACCCTCTGCACCTGGCTCCTTAGTACGGTCGAGAACAGCGATACGCTTAACAGTAGCTGGGATAGTCTTCTTCAAGAAGTCAACAGAGAATGGACGGAAGAGGTGAACTGCAACCATACCAACCTTCTTGCCCTGCTTGTTCAAGTAGTCGATAGCCTCACGAGCTGGCTCTGTAGCAGAACCCATCAGGATGATGATGTTCTCAGCATCCTCAGCACCATAGTAGTTGAAGAGGTGGTACTCACGACCAGTGATCTTAGTCATCTCCTGGCAGTACTTCTCTACTACCTCAGGAATTGCATCGTAGTAAGGGTTGCAAGCCTCACGGTGTGTGAAGAATGTTTCTGGGTTCTCAGCGGTACCGCGAGTAACAGGACGCTCAGGAGTCAAAGCACGGTTACGGAAGTCCTCGATGAACTCTTCCTTAACCAATGGACGGATGTCTTCCATATCCATCTCCTCGATCTTGTGGTACTCATGAGAAGTACGGAAACCATCGAAGAAGTTAATGAAAGGAACCTTTGTCTCCAATGTAGCCAAGTGAGGAACTGCAGAGAGGTCCATCACCTCCTGAACAGAACCAGAGCAGAACATAGCGAAGCCTGTCTGACGGCAAGCCATTACGTCCTGGTGGTCACCGAAGATACAAAGTGAGTGAGAAGCCAATGTACGAGCTGATACGTTGAACACGCAAGGGAGCAACTCACCAGCAATCTTGTACATGTTAGGAATCATCAACAACAAACCCTGAGAAGCAGTGTAAGTTGAAGTCAAGGCACCAGCCTGGAGAGAACCGTGAACTGCACCAGCAGCACCAGCCTCAGACTCCATTTCCTGGATAGAAACTCGCTGACCGAAAAGGTTCTTACGACCTTTGGCAGCCCATTCATCTACATGCTCCGCCATTGGTGATGATGGAGTAATAGGGTAGATTGCAGCAACCTCTGTAAACATATAGCTTACATGAGCGGCAGCTGTGTTACCATCACAAGTGATAAATTTTTTCTCTTTAGCCATTTTACTTTTAGATAAAATATTAAAAATGTTTTGTATTTAATTCGTTTTTTATCGAATGACTTTTGCAAGCCAACCGATGCGTTTTATAGTCTTTGTTGTATTTACCTTAGTACAGGAATCCCAATAACCACAGTGGAATCTTATTGTCCTTACCAACTTCCGTATTATAGCGGGCATAGATGGTGTCTGGATTAAATCTCACTTTGTTGGTGGCATGAGCATCACAGATACGGAACTTGGTCGTTCCATCTACCATATAGAAATGGTCTTTTCCGCCTTGGTGTACTTTGTGATCTTTCCACAAGGAATTGACGAAGAATGTCTCCATGATTTCCTGCTCGTCTATTTGCAGCGGGAAGATGGCATACATCAGGTTGGTATTGTGAAGCATGACCTTGGATGGTTTCTTTGGGAAGAATTGACCATCAGGATAAATCATGTTGATGAGTCTTGCATCTGCCAGATACTTGATATAGTTCATCACCGTAGCTCGACTTGTCTCAATGCTTTCTGCCAGTTGACTGACGTTTGGAGCTTTTGCACCTTCTACTGCCAGTTGATAGAACAATCTTTTGATTTTGTTTAGATATTTAAGTTCTATTTGTTTGATGAGCAATATGTCAACCTCCGTCATCATATTCATAGTCTTGAGCAAGTTCTCCGTGAAGTTGCGTTGCTCCAAGAAGAATGGATAGAATCCATGATGCAAGTAGTCCTTGAAATATTTCATCGGACTAACTTTCGGTAAGATTTGTTTTACTATGTGCTCGTGATTACGTAATATTTCATCAAGAGAAAATGCAGGAAAGTTATTGCCTGTCTGCAGATTGAGAAACTCTCTGAATGAGAAACCTCTGAGATTGTAGCTTTTAACAATTCCGTTGAGCTCAGGATTCTCCTCCTTGAGTCGCATCACGCTTGAACCGGTAAATATGATTCTCAGCTCTGGATACAAGTCGTAGCATTTTCTCAACTCCTTGCTCCAGTTGGGCTGTTTAAATACCTGGTCAATAAGTAAAGTTCTTCCACCTTGGCGAACAAAGTCTCCAGCAAAATCAGCTATACCTCTTCCCTGGAAATAGAAGTTGTTCATATTCACAAAGAGACACTTGCGGTCAGTCGCTCCAAAATGTTCTTTTGCATATTGAAGGAGAAATGTTGTCTTACCAACGCCTCTTGTGCCCTTGATACCTATCATGCGGTCATTCCAGTCAATCTCGTCCATGAGAGATCGACGTACTGGCGCATTGATATGCTCTACCAGGTATGTATGTGTTCTGAAGAATGCTTCTTCCATGCGATTCTATTTGTTCGTTTTGTTTTATGATGCAAAGGTAATCAATATTTTCTAATTTGCAAACTCAAGATAGCAAAAACTAACTTTTTTTTCATTATTTAGCACTATTCTAAGTTAAAAACCCATTTTTGGGGCTTTTTTTTCTCAATTTAGAGTGCTTTTTATTAACTTTGCAGTATGAAACTACATATATTTAATCCAGAACATGATTTGGCGCTTGCTGTCAATCAACCGAATTATACGGCTCCTCATGCTGGGAGACAACTTCGTAATGATTTAGCTTTCATTCCTGCTCTTTGGGCGGATGAAGGAGATTTCGTTATGGTGGATTCCATTGATGATGCTTATGATAAGGTAAGGCATCTTGGCTATATATATAATAAGGTGGAATTTATCACGCCAAGACAGTTGGAAGGTGTCTTCAGGGATACGATGGAGATAGATAGTATTCATCCTTGGGGATGGGATAAGGCTATCGTTTCTCAATTGAGACATTTGGGGTGCCCGGATATCATGTTGCCTACTTCTGAAAATCTGGATAAAATCAGATGCGTAAGTAGTAGAGAATGGGCTGCTCGTCATCTCCAGGATCATGTGGATTTTGTTGCTGATGTGACAAAACTGAAAGATGTGGTTTCAAGTAAAGGACAAGCAATTATTAAATCTCCTTGGAGTTCCAGTGGACGTGGTCTCAGATATGTGAACAGTTCTTTCTCTGGTGTAGCACAAAATTCCGGTATTACCAGACTCGACAATCTGGATGATATGGAGAAATGGGCTGCTAACGTGATTCGCCATCAAGGGGGTGTTACTGTGGAGCCTTATTATAATAAGGTGAAAGATTTTGGTATGGAATTTGAAATGGTTGATGGCGTGGTGAAATACTGTGGATTATCTCTGTTTCAGACCATCAAGGGGGCTTATGCGGGTAATATCCTTGCTTCAGAAGAAGAGAAAGAGGAAATTCTTGCTTCTTATGTTTCCTTAGATGAATTGGCTCAAATACGTCAGCATATCATAGAAACCCTTCAACCGGTTCTGAAATCTATCTATAGCGGACCTTTTGGTGTGGATATGATGATTTATGCGGATGATGAACGAAGATTGCAGATTAATCCTTGTGTGGAATTGAATCTTCGTCGTACGATGGGACATGTTGCTTTGTCATTAGGAGTGTCCGAAAAAACGGCCGGACATATTATGCACGTTGGTTTTGATGGTAACAAACATCGCTTGCGAGTTTTACCTGGATTGCCTTCTGAATCAGCTCCTTATCATTAAAAGTACTATTATTTATATACAAACAACTTAAGACATGAAAACAAAATTAATCTATCTGCTGATAGCTTCAGCTTTGGTAGGTGGTAGTTCGACAGTTTTTGCTCAAAAGGCTCAATCGGCTTCCCCTTATGTTTCTCAGGTCTGGAATCCAGACTTAGGTAATGGCATGTATAAAAATCCTGTCATCAATGCGGATTATTCTGATCCGGATGTGGTTTGCGTTGGTGATGATTATTATATGACAGCCAGCAGTTTCAACTGTATCCCAGGCTTACCAATCTTGCATAGTAAAGACTTGGTGAATTGGGAAATCATCGGTCATGCTGTTACGAAACTTCAACCAGAGAGTGAGTTTGATCAGCCTTCTCATGGTAACGGGGTATGGGCTCCATGTATCAGTTATCATAATGGTGAGTTCTATATTTATTGGGGCGATCCTGACTATGGCGTGTTTATGGTCAAGACGAAGAATCCTGCCGGAAAATGGGACGATCCTGTATGCGTGATTCCTGGTAAGGGAATGATTGATACGTCTCCTCTTTGGGACGAAGATGGTAGAGTTTATCTCGTTAATGGTTGGGCTAATTCCCGCAATCGTTTTGCCTCTGTTATTACTGTTAGAGAATTGAATGCTGATGGTACCAAGGCTATCAGTGATCCTGTCATCGTTTTTGATGGAAATGGAACGGAGAACCGTACTTGCGAGGGACCTAAATTCTATAAGAGAAACGGCTGGTATTGGGTTATGTTCCCTGCTGGTGGCGTACCTACAGGTTTCCAGGTGGCTATGCGCTCTAAATCACCTTTCGGTCCTTATGAATCTAAGAAGGTTCTGGCACAGGGAAAGAGTCAGATTAACGGCCCTCATCAGGGTGCATGGATTCATACCAAATATGGAGAGGATTGGTTTATTCATTTCCAGGATAAGGAAGCTTATGGACGTGTCGTCCATCTCCAACCTGTTACCTGGAAGGATAATTGGCCAGTGATTGGCAAGGTTCCGGCAAAAGGTTATTGTGGTGAACCTTATGAGACTTATAAGATGCCTAAAGCAAGTACTCATGTGAATGTGAATCCTGTTGAGAGTGATGAGTTTAATACTCCAAAACTTGGTTTGCAATGGCAGTGGCACGCTAATTACCAACAGCAGTTTGGTATGCCTACTACCTGGGGAGTGTATCGTATTTATACCCATAAGAGTGATGAAACCATTTGGCATACTCCCAACCTCTTGCTCCAAAAAACTCCTGCTGATAATTTTACGGCCACTGCAAAATTACAACTGACAGCTAAAGATCAGAATCAGATGGGTGGTATCATCATGATGGGATTGGACTATTCTGCTTTGGTTGTAAAAAGAGTAGGGGATGAATTCCAGTTGCAGCAGATTACCTGTCATAAGGCGGACAAGAAGGGAACTGAAGATGTGAAGGTGCTTGCCACTTTTGCACCGACTTCCGCTGATAAAATTGATTATCAGCCTGCCTTGCATCATTCTTCTTATCTCCGAATGGTTGTTAAGCAAGGAAAGGTTAATTTCTACTTTAGCAAAGACGGAAAGTCCTTTAAGAAGGTAGGTGAAGAATTTACAATGCGTGAAGGTAAATGGATTGGAGCTAAAGTCGGAATGGTTGCTCAAGAACCGGCTGGTAAGACCAATCGTGGTTGGATAGATGTAGATTGGTTTAGAATTACCAAATAATCTACTTATAACTGCAGAGCATTTTGAAATCTATATAAGAATATAGAATCTTTAGAAAAAGATAAAGGATGAGTGACTTCACAGTTACTCATCCTTTTTTTGATTTCGCTAAATCAATTTTAGTTCTTATAAGTATGTACTTATTTAATTTATAAAAAATTTATCTACTTTTTTACTAACCCCTGATTATACTTCTTTGAGTAGGTCATCGAGGAAGGTATCTAAGTCATGATCTAAATCTTCCATCAGATCACCACCCACAATAATTGTATCATCATCTGCCAGATAGAGTTCTCCAAGATGCTCTTTGTCATCATCTTCGAGGACAAAACTGTATGGCTTGAGAATTCCCAAGTTATCAACGATAGCTGTGTTCTTTCTCAAGATGTTTCTCAAACACTTGGCAACTTCCTCATAGAAATTTTCGTCTTTGTTGTCTATCCATTGTTCAACAACGCAGCGAGTAATCTCCTGTTCGTCGTCATTGAATGCCAACAATTCTCCACTATCCTGAGAACATCTTACATGAATATCTGTAAGAACAGAAGTTTCATTGAGTTCTTGAGGTGGAAACTTTTGAGCTATCTTCTTGATGAATCGCTCAACTTGCTGAAGTGTTTGTTCTGTTAATTCCATGTCGTTTCTGTTAGCGTTATTGCCTGGCATGATATTGATGTTTGTACTTTTATGTACTTATAAAAAGAGAGGGGTCGCTCGATGATGTGATGAAACTCTGAACTTTCACAAGTTTGAGAGCTCTCCGTCTTTGTAATCCACTGGCTTTACAGCTTAGTCGCAAATGCGATTTATATGGCCCGCCATCAACAAGAGAAGTCTTCTCGGTTTCACGATTTAATATGAAGAGTAACCCGATCGAACCGATACGACCCCAAATATTTTTATTCATTTGTCATGTCTTACATTTGCAAAGGTAATGCTTTCTTATGAAATAACCAAATATTTTCTCATTTTTTTATTTGCATTCTTCAATTTCTTTCCAGATGCTTTCAAATGTTCTTCTTAATTCTTCTTTGTTTTCTATAATACCCCTCAGTTCCTTTAATGCTTTTTCATTGGGTGAGTTGGGTATCCAGAGTTTGATATACCCATTGTTGGAGTATTTTTCTTCCATGTGCTGAGAGAATCTGAGCCATTGTTCTTCTTTATCTTTCTCTGCGTAATTTTCTCTTCCATATTGAATAGCTCGCAGGAAAATTTCATGAGCTTCGATATCTCTGTCAGCCTCTGCTACGATTTTCCCATAAATACTTCGGGGTTGTCTGCTGGAAGATGCTCGATGATCTTCTACAGCTTCTTTCATGATTTTGATTTGCTCTGGCTTGAACCAACGCTTCAATCTTTGATCACTCTGGAGTATCTTACCACTTGTTATATGGTGTATGGCTCTTGGTCCTTCCATTCCTAAATCATGATATGCTGCTATCACATATACCATGTTTATGTCTGCACCTGTCACTTCTGCCAACTTGATGGAGTTTTTGATCACTCTATTCACGTGGCGTAAGCCATGACTCGTTCCGAAAGCATTGTAACGTGGAAGAATCTGTAGCTCGATGAATTCCATTATTTCAAGATTTACCTGTTGTTTCATAAGCTTTGTTATATAAATATTACAGAAAGTATGGCTGCAACTGATAGAATGCCAAAAACTAAAATGTTACGGGCTGTCAAGCCGAGTACCTGATTTAATTTTGCTCCCTTGTTGATTCTTTTCATCTCTTGATAGGATTGCCGGTGTAATATGATATATATAAGGTATATAGCATACGTCGGAATTAACTTGTCGGTTTGATATAAATCGAAGAATACGAGGATGATCATGATACCTGCAGCGATGTATCCTATTGATTCGTATAGCCTTCTTGTCTTGCTTTCTCCCAAACGTACTGCAAGGGTTATCTTGCCGTTGCTCCTGTCATTGTCAATATCTCTGTAATTGTTGACTATCAATAGTGCGTCTATTGCTAAGCCGCAGGCTATGGATGATGCGATCACTTCACCTGTTGGAATTTGTTGGTGGAGAGGCATGCAGACGTAGTACGTACAGCATACAGGAATGATACCGAAAAACAGAAGTACTAAAATATCACCCAATCCGTGGTAGCTGAATAATGTTGTGTAGAGAAAACAAAATACGACACATGCTATTCCCACCATCACCATTTCCAGTCCTCCGTATAATATAAGCGGTATTCCTGTCATACATCCCAAAAGGGTTGTAATGAGGATTCCCCACACCATAGCGTCGGATGTTATCCATCCTTCCGAACATGCTCTTTTAGGACCTAATCTCGTCTCGTCATCATTACCTTTTTTAAAATCAAAATAGTCGTTGACAAGGTTTGAATCAATCTGCATAATCCATGCAAATAGCAAACATAAGATTGCAGGAATCCAATTGAATTGTTCGCTTGTATTTCGCCAGGCGAATGCAGTTCCTATCATGACAGGAACTGCAGCCGCTGAAAGCGTCTTGGGGCGTGTTGCTAAAAGCCACGCTTTTACAGAATTCGTTTTTACCATTTTATTAGTTAAAGAAATTCCAACTTACTCCAAATCTGAATACCCTTCCATTGATAGGGTAGTGAGGTGTCAAGAAATAATTTCTGTCTCCCTGTCCGGCATTGATGTGACTCATCATGACAAAGAAACGGGTATGCTTGATGAATGCATTGGCATAGACATTGACTATCGGATAATTGCCTACCTTTACGTTCTTGTCACCATTTCCCTGGACAACATATTGTCCCATATATGGAGAATAGTCGGGTGCTGTGTAGCTCGTGAAATATCGGGCATCTGCACCTAAGTCTATATGCAAAACTTTTGCGATAGAGAATTTGATATATAAATTGGTGTAGATATCCAAATCTGGTACCGGTACAACTTCTTCCTTGCTTGAATGCTGGTATGTGACTACATTTTCCCAATTCAGTATGCCCAACTTAAAGTCCTGTTTTAATTGTGCAGTAAGCAAATTGATAGGACTTGAACTCTGCATAGGCGTTACTGTAACGCCAGTTCTCAAACCTTCATCGGTAATGGTGTAACTCTGACTCAAATATGTATAATTCTTGATTTCGTCAACGGCAACACGTAACGAAGTGCGAGTCTTGTTGAATCTTAATGTTCCCATGATGCGGGTATGAATGATCTTGTCGAGATCGTTTTCCCACCAGAGGTGTCGAGAATGATACTTTCTATAGTAAAAAGATGGATTCTCGCGATGGAAGAAAGCATCTCCAATAATCGAAAGTGTATCTCCAAGGAAAGGGATATTTACATCCAGATTTCCATCTACTGCCAAAGTACCCGCATCTTCGCCTGCGATACCGATTTCCGCAATGGCATTATAATGTAATAGCTTTCCTTGTTTTTTACTGAGTTGACCACCAACACTGAAGGTGTGCTCATTATATTTCTCTATACCGCCATCCATTGTAGGCAAGTCGAAGTGGCGCATGTCGTAACTTGCAAAAGCTTTGATACCTGCTTTGGCCCATTTGCTGAAGCCCTCTAAAGTAGCTAATGCAAAGGTATTCTTCATTTCCCAATGGCGGGTCTTGTCGTATATAGAGTCTCCTGTCAACTTACCCACGTTGTAGTATTCGTTTAAGTAAAAGTTCGCAGGGGTCTGATAAGCAGTGTATATACGCTTGTAATTGTCAAACTTGAGCGTATGGATAAAACTTGTGACTGGTACGTACTCAGTTTTATAGAACAATGAGTCTTCCTTGGCCTTCTTTTGGATGGCCAATAAGCTATCAGCTGCAGCTTTACCGTTGACTGCTATTCTGGTTGTATCTGTTTTCAAAGTGCCAGTATTAGCTTCCACTGCAGGTTCGTTGCCTGCAATTTTAGCACCTTCTGGTCTTCCGGTATATTTAGTTTGTTGTGCTTTATCAAATTCCTTTTCGTCAAATTTCTTTCCGGCTTCTTTCGCCTTTTTTCTTGCCTCTTCTTTTGCGTCGCTTTCTGCATTATCTTTTGCAGATTCCATAGCGAATTTTTTAGCCTTGATTTCCTCTTCTGTCATTTTTACTTTGCGTTTGAAACCTAAGCTATAGCGATGAGATAAGAAGATATGCTGATTATCGTTTCTGTTCCAGTTCTTCTCTAAAACCGTTGGAATTTCGTTTTCAGAAAATGTTTCTTCGAAAATTTCCGGGTGCTTGATATAGTCATCGTCTGTAATACCTCCATTCTCTGTCACCTTCTGGTGGAGGGTACTGAGAAGCAAATGTGCCTGATATTGGTCACCAATGTAGGAAGCCCACATGGTATATTTGAAGTGACTGGTACTTTGTGCGTTATAGTAACCACGTCCGTATTTGTAGTCGAATTTGAATCCTGCTCCCAATCGCTTATTGGCATTGATTGCAAAGATGGCATGGAAATCGTCCTCACCATTGGTGCGATTACCACATGAGTTGAGTGTGATGTTGGTGATTGGTGAGTATGTGTTGGTGAAATGAAAATCGCTGACAGGCGTATTGAAATATGAATAAGGTTCTGTGAAAAGGAACTGTCCCTGAGTGTTTCTGCGATCAATAAAAATACGTCCTATTCTCGGAGAACCCATGTTTCCTAAGGTGTTGTATTCTCCGCGAAGTCCTTCTGTGAAAGTGGTATTCATATACATATGCTGAAGTGTATCTACTACAGCGTCTTGCTGGTCGCCGAATCTTTCATCTACCGTCCAAACTTTAATTCCTTTTGGAATTTCCTGGTTGGAGCCGAGTGAATCTGTACTTATTCTTCTTTCGGAAGCTGGGCGGAAATCTCCATCTTCGTTGATTGAGTTAAAATCAGTTTGTGCTGCAACTGAGGTAGTTGCAGCACAAAATATCATTGTAGTGAATATTTTATTCATTATGTAGGTATTCATTTACTACTTTCTTATTCCTAATATATGGTTTTCTCCTGATTCTTGAACAGAAAAACCTAATATCATTTCTTAAAACCTTATGTTATTTCTTAAATAGTCTGAGACAGACTTCAATAATTTTAAGAACAACTCCTACAATCAGTACAATGGTACTTGCAGTTTGATATTCTGTTTGAGTCCAAAGAATGAGTCCGATGACAGCCAAAAGCATGAATGCAATGTTGAGCTTGTTTCGAACTTTCAGCATCTTATCTCTTCCATCATAGTCTATGAGGCGTCGCTGACGATGTTGGGGTCTGACGGCATAAGATGTCTTTGTTTCGTTATTCTCGTTGGATTCAGTATTTACTGTATCCTGTATCTTGTTATCTTCTTGCATTTTGAAAGAATTGTTTTAAACAACTTGAAAGTTAATTTTTAACTAATGCTTTTATGTCGCTGAATATCTGATCCTTACGGTCAATAGTTCTCTTGCGGAATTTGCCAAAGATGCGTGCTAAGCCATTCTTTTTCTTATTGAGTGCATAGCGATCAGAAATTACTTTTTCTGCTGGCTCCTTAAAACCAGTAGAGCGTCCTTCTTCATAATTATAGATGATTTTAGACAATCTAACGGTCAAAGAGTTATCTGCAATTTGTGCAACCAACTGATATCTGAATTCAGTTCGGTCGAGGGAAAGGAATGACTGACTGAAAACAAGCCATTCATCCATGGTATTTGCTATGATGTTCTCTTTTGGATTGACAAGTGCAACTCTGCTTGCTATATTATTCTTGTCTTGTGTCAAATTGCTGAAGTAATTGTACACAAGATCATAAATCTGTTTTGCAGATTTCCCGTTAGCATCTGTTTGCATGGTAAATTCGATTTTACCATTTTCATCAGTTGGTATTGCACCCTCCAAATACTTTGGGTCGTCTTTCAGTGTAACACCATTTTTAGTAACCGTTTTCTTGGCAACTTCGGTTTGCTTTTCTACTTTAGGGACAATCCAACCTTGTTTTGTCTCTGCAGGTGTGGTGTTGCTTTCGGCATTCTTTTGCTGATTTTTGACTACGATTGTTTTACCATTAATTGTAGTAGATGCTGGCTCATTTGCAATGGATGGTTCCAGTTCTTTATCTGTACCTTTCGCTTTTTCAGCGGCAGCCTTTGCTTCTTCAACTGCTTTCTTGGCTTCTTCCAATTGTTTTTGAGCTTGTTCCAACTTTTGTTCTGGTGTCAAAACAGTCTGTGCTGACATCATCAAAGGGAGAAACATGAATATGGTGAGAAATACTTTCTTCATGATTATTTTGCTTTTAGAATCTTTTTCCGCTCAATTAATGGCGAAAACAGAATGGTTATAAATGATATGTGCGGAAGATGAGGGATTCAAACCCCCGATACCCCGTAAGGGGTATACCGGATTTCGAGTCCAGCGCATTCGGTCACTCTGCCAATCTTCCATTCTCTGGTAATTTAGCATGATATATATTCATACTAACCTTAAAACATTGCAAAGATAGTGTTTTTTGATGTTATAGCAAAATTTATGACGTATTTTTTAACAATATTAACCTCAGTTTCTTTGTTGTTCATTCAATGGACAAGTTCAATTGGTGTTTTGGATCATATGGTAAAAGATGAAGGGGTGGTATTTTTCGGAGATACTGTTGTTATTTGACTTGTTTACTGTTGCTATTTGACTTGTTTCCTGATGCTAAGTGACTTGTTTCCTGGTGCTAAGTGACTTGTTTCCTGGTGCTAAGTGACTTGTTTCCTGGTGCTAAAAGACTTGTTTCCTGATGCTAAGTGACTTGTTTACAGGTGCTAACTGACTTGTTTACTGGTTCTATCTGACTTATTTCTTTTTGCTGTTTCCCTTTATTACTTGAATTTGTAATCTATGATTCTGATCTGTAAACATAAAAATCCCCCTCCTGGAAAGCATTTGATTGTCTTTCCGGGAGGGGAATTATTATATTCGGTAGAATAAATCAATTATTTGATCATATCAACGCTGCGCTTCAAGAATGCTTCGAGACCTGCGCCCTTTAGCATACCGTTTTGCAGCAAAGCAAGGTCAATCAGTTGGTGAACGATATTGTTGTCCTTGGCGTAATTGCCTATGATTTCATCGCGCTTACCTTTTTCATCGCTGATAGTCTTTTCGGTTTGATGAACATCATCCTTTTCCTGCTGGGTAATCTCCTCTGGCTTCTTCTTGGTCTGTTCCTGATGAAGAACTGCCAATCGAGCCTCCTGACCCTTGATCTCTGCCAAAATAGGCTTGAGTGCTTCTGCAGTATTGCTTTCATAATCTGCCAAAACATTCTTTATCAGAGTATGGTCTGAGTTCAAGATGATGGTGTAGCTGTCAGGCATCTGACCATAGAAGTTCATACCTTGCTGGAACTGACTCATGGTCTTCATTCTTCGCATCCACTCGTTTTGTGTGATGACTACCGGTTTGCTGTTCTCACCCAAAGCTTGCACTTCAACGGTGAATTCCGTTTTTTCTATCTTAGGAAGTTGTGAACGGAATACTTGTGTCAGATTGTCGGTCTGCTCATGATTGAGGTCTGTCTTTTTGGCATCTTCTTTCACGATAAGGCGCTCAATTGTATCAGAATCAACGCGAACAAAACGAGATTTCTCAAACTTTTGTTCAAGCATGTTCACCATTGGAGTATCCAGCTGACCATTCATCAAGAGCACAGAATATCCCTTGTCCTTTGCAGCCTCGATATATGAGTACTGCTCCTCTTTGTTGTTGGCATAGAGATAAATCAGGTTGCCTTCCTTGTCAGTCTGATTGTCCTTGATAACGGTCTTATATTCGTCAAATGTAAAGTACTTGCCATCTACGTCCTTAAACAAGGCGAAGTCTTTAGCTCTATCATAGAAATCTTCCTTAGACAACATACCATAGTTGATGAATATCTTGAGGTCATCCCATTTCTCTTCGTATTCCTTGCGGTTTTCCTTGAATATAGAATTCAGACGATCTGCTACTTTCTTTGTAATGTAGGTAGAAATCTTCTTGACGTTGCTGTCGCTCTGTAAGTAACTGCGGCTTACGTTCAATGGAATATCCGGTGAATCGATGACACCATGAAGCAAGGTAAGGAACTCTGGTACGATACCATCGACTTGGTCTGTCACAAATACCTGGTTGCAATACAACTGTATCTTATTGCGTTGCATGTCGATACTGTTCTTGATACGTGGGAAGTAGAGAATACCAGTCAGGTTGAATGGGAAATCTACATTCAGGTGAATCCAGAACAGAGGCTCGTCAGACATAGGGTAGAGGGTACGATAGAAATTCTTGTAGTCCTCGTCTTTCAATGTACTTGGAGTCTTAGTCCATAAAGGTTCTACATTATTAATAATGTTATCTTCCTCTGTTTCGACATTTTTCCCATCCTTCCATTCAGTTTTCTTTCCGAATGCCACAGGTACGGCCATGAACTTGCAGTACTTGTTCAGCAATTCCTGAATTTTGTTTTTCTGAAGGAATTCCTTGCAGTCATCTGCTATGTGGAGGATAATATCCGTACCTCTCTCGCTCTTTTCTGCATCTTCAATTTCGAATGCAGGAGAACCATCGCAGCTCCATTTTACGGCTTTAGAGCCTTCTTTGTAGCTCTTGGTAATGATTTCCACCTTGTTGGAAACCATGAAAGAAGAATAGAAACCGAGTCCGAAGTGACCAATGATAGCATTGGCATTCTCCTTATATTTATCAAGGAAATCAGTAACACCTGAAAAAGCTATTTGATTGATGTATTTATCTATTTCCTCTTCAGTCATTCCGATACCATGATCGCTGAAGGTCAATGTACCGGCATTCTCGTCAAGAGAAACTCTTACTGTAGTGTCTCCAATTTCTCCCTTGAAATCACCTTGAGCAGCAAGTGTTTTCAACTTTTGTGTGGCATCTACTGCATTTGACACCATCTCACGGAGAAAGATGTCATGGTCTGAATAAAGAAACTTCTTGATGACAGGAAAAATATTTTCTGTCGTTACTCCAATATTACCTTTTTGTGCCATAATTATATGTTTTAATTTTAAATTTACTATTCTTATCTTATGTTTTTGTGTTTGCCACTTACAAAAGGCGTGCCAAAGAGTGATTAAATGTTTCTTAATGTATCTGAAATGTTTCATTTATGACTTTTTGGCTCAAATTATTTCTTATAAAATTTGGTTGCTTTGTTTTTTTTATTACCTTTGCAATCAATTTAATGATAAACTTTTGAAACAACACAATCATGATGCAACAATTTCAATCTAAATCCGATTTGATCGCTGACTATTATTCTCAGCACTACGAAGAAGTGAAAGCTTTCGTTTCTTCCCGATTACAATATGCAGATGATTCTGAAGATGTCGTTCAGAATATCTTTCTGCGCCTCTTGCAAATGGACAAAATGATATCTTCTGTCACTTTGCCTTGTTTGGTATATACGGTTGCCAGAAATTTGATTTGTGATTATTGGCGCCATCGTCAATGTGTATATGATTATGAACATTTTTTCGTGAACTCTCATGCTTCTCGAATTTGCACTAATATGGGTGAATCAATCTATTCGGTCCAGCAAATTAACGAATTCCTTGAACGTGGGATTGCTCGCCTGAGTGAAAATCAACGTAAGATTTACAGAATGAATGTATGCGATGGAATGCAGATTAGTGAGATAGCAATCAAGTTGGATGTTAAATATAAGAATGTAGAAAATCGTCTTTGTGCTGCTCGTAAAGAGGTTAGGAAATATATGAAGTGTATGTTGGCTTAATTGGTGATTTAAATGAAAGATGTTGTATTCATATAAAAATAGGAGAAATTATCATCTTATAAGTGATAATTTCTCCTATCTTTTTGTAGCTGTTGCCACAAAAGCATTGAGACAACGTAAATTTCTTTGTTTAGCTAATCATAAGTTAGTTATACCAAATTTCTCCGCCCATTACGTTTTGGGTCATTAACACAGTTTCTTGAATAGGTGATGCGATTTCTACATACTCACCATAGATCTTAGCATTTTCTGTTTTCATTTTCTTTAGGTTTGTGATTTAATAAATGTTTATCTTTGTACTTATATTTTGTCTTAAGAAAACAAACATGTTGTCTTTAAGACATTGCAAAGTTAATCATTATTTTTCAGATTATCAAGTATTTACCGCATTTTTTTTACGTTTTTAACAGTATTATTTTTCTTTTGGCATATTTATGCGTCTTTTTTCTATTTTTGCTGAATTTAGTATATTTTATGATTCTGGATAAAAGAAAAGTAGGTGCGTCATAAGCCGCATCATGTAAACTAAAAAAGTCCCACAGACTTTAAATATTTACATAGATTTTTATGGCGGAAAGCCCAAATCTGTGTATATCTGGAATCTGTGGGACTATGTGCTATTAGGCTATCAGCCCGTACTAATCTTGCCTGTTACTTAACTTTTATCCTTTGCGTGGTGCATTGTGGAGTATTTCCAGAAGATGATCCCATACCATCTGCACAGTTGGGATATAGAGTGCTTCCTGTGGAGTGTGTACTTCTCGGAGAGTAGGACCAAAGCTAACCATGTCCAAATCAGGATATTTTTCTGAGAAGAGGCCGCATTCCAGACCTGCATGAATACCCTTGACTAATGGTTTCTTTCCGAAAAGTTTTTCGTAACTCTTGACGGTGATTTCCGTTAGTTTGCTATCTGTACGCATTTTCCATGCTGGATATTTGTCGCCTACAGTAATTTTAGCTCCAGCCAGCTGGAAGGCAGCTTTCACAGTATTGGTCATGTTTTCAAGATTGCTCATCACATTACTGCGTTGTGAAGCTACGATGTCAATAGAGCTGTCTGTAGTTATCACACTGGCTACATTGCTGGAAGTTTCTACCATCCATGCAATAGCTTCATCCTGGCAGGTTGTCAGCGGACCGTTATCTACTGCTTGTAAAGCCATGATGAACTTTTCTGCTGTTGCTTTTTCGATGACAGGAGATGATTCTGCAGATTCCATATTGAAGACCATATCCTTTTCTGTAACATGGAATTCTTCTTCAGCTTCTGAGGCAAAGATGTTCCAGTCTATACGAACCTGTTCTTTTACCTCATTCTTGATAGCTAATACTACCTGACCATCACGAGGGATGGCATTGTGCATCTTACCACTATTGAAGTTGACTAATCTGATGTCGCCGTTAAACTTTTCCATCTCCAAATACAGGAAGCGGGCGAGAAGTTTGATGGCATTGGCGCGCTTCTTGTTGATGTCATCACCAGAGTGACCGCCATTTAAGCCTTTCAGATTCAATTTGATGAAGAAGTAACCAGCAGGAGCTTGTTCGCGTTCAAATTCAAACGTAGCGTGAATGGTTTGTCCACCAGCGCAGGAAACGAAAATCTGTCCTTCATCCTCAGAATCCAGGTTGATGAGCATTTTGCCAGTCATAAAACCTGCCTCCATGCCATGAGCACCTGTTAAGCCAGTTTCTTCATCGCGTGTAAAGACACATTCAATAGGACCGTGTTCGATCTCATTGCTGTCAAGGATAGCCAGTTCAATCGCGCATCCAATTCCGTCGTCAGCACCCAGAGTAGTTCCCTTAGCTCTTAACCATTCGCCATCTATATAAGTCTGGATAGCATCCTTGGTAAAGTCGATATCTACATCTACCAACTTGTCGCAAACCATATCCATGTGACTCTGGAGTATGATGGTTTCTCTGTCTTCGTATCCAGGTGTAGCAGGCTTTCTGATGATCACATTGCCCGTTTTGTCAACGTTGGTTTCAAGATTTCTGCTTTCGCCAAAATCTTTGAGGAACTCAATCATCTTTTCCTCGTGCTTAGAAGGACGAGGTATTTGATTGATTTTTGCGAATTGCTCGAAAACGCATGATGGTTTTAACTCATTTTTTTCCATATCAATATGTTTTTATATTATTGTTGTACTATTAATAACTTACTTTTTTTAGAAAAGAATGTTATTTTATTTATAATTACTTACTATTTCTGGCTTTTTATTTGGGATATTCCCCAAAAAATATTACCTTTGCAACCAAATGTGCTAATTAAAGCACTGCAAAATTAATAAAAATGGTAAAGATATTCCTATTTAGTGTGTTAATAATTGCTATTTGTATAGCATTGTTATCAGTTAAGTTGATTTTTAGGAAGAACGGAAAGTTCTCTTCCCAGCATGTGCATGATAATCCAGGCTTGCGCAAGCAGGGCATTCATTGTGTCATGGATCAGGACAGAGAGGCTCGTCAGGCAGGAAAAGCATATTAAGTAATAATAAAATTATAGAAGAAATGAAAAAGAACATTTTGGGGTCAGTGGCATTTGCTGCTATGGTCGCTTTGTCACTAACATCTTGCAACAAGTCACAGCCACAGGTTGAAGCTAAATCTGAAAGTAAGGCTCCGGCTGAGTTAAAGATTGCTTATGTTGAGGTGGATTCTATCATGACTCAATATAAATTCGCAAAGGAGTATGCTGCAATTCTTGAAAAGAAGGGTCAGAACATTCAGGCTACTCTTGCACAGAAGCAGCAGAACTTGCAGGCTGCCGCTGCTAATTTCCAGCAGCAGATTCAGCAGAATGCTTTAAGTCGTGAGGCTGCTGAGCAAAGACAGGCTGCTATACAGAAGCAGAATAATGATTTGCAGGGATTGCAGCAGCGTTTGAGCAACGAGTTTGCTTCAGAACAGGAGAAGTACAATAAGGCTCTTCATGATAGCATCGCTAATTATCTGGCAAGATATAATAAGGATAAGAAATATAGCATCATCTTCTCTAAGAGTGGCGACAACTTGCTGTACGCAGACAAGGCTTATGATATTACCAATGAAGTAATCTCTGGTCTTAACAAGGCTTACAAGAGCACACTCCCTGCTGCAAAGAAGTAATATTATTATGTTAAGAGACGAGCGGTATCAATTTGTGTTGGATTACTTTCGGCAATCCATGCCACATGTAACCACGGAGTTGCAGTTTGGTAGTGCATTTCAGCTTTTGGTGGCAACCTTGCTTTCGGCTCAATGTACAGACAAGCGTATCAATATGGTTACACCTGCTCTTTTTGCCCATTATCCTGATGCAAACAGAATGGCTCAGGCTGAGGAGGATGATATCTACGATCTGATTAAATCTGTCAGTTATCCTAATGCCAAGGCTAAGCATTTGGTGGAAATGTCGCGTAAACTGGTATGTGATTTTAATGGAGAGGTTCCTTCCGAAATGGCTCAGTTGGTTACACTTCCTGGCGTAGGGCGAAAGACTGCAAATGTGATACGGGCAGTTTGGTTTGGTAAGGCTACGATGGCTGTTGATACACACGTTTATCGCGTAAGTCACCGTTTGGGCTTAGTTCCTAAAACCGCTGATACTCCTCGTAAAGTAGAAGATTACCTGATGAAGCATATTCCAAAGGAAGATATTCCTAATGCTCATCACTGGTTACTCCTGCATGGTAGGTATGTTTGTAAAAGTGCTAACCCAGATTGTGGTAAGTGTCAGTTTACAGATATCTGTCCTAAATTGCTGAAAAACAGTAAATTATAAATATGGATACAAAAAATCCCAAACAGTTGGTTGATATTCAATCTCTGTTTGGGATTTTTTGATGTTTTTATCTTTTTATATTAATTCCAGAATCTTATCGATAATCTTATCTATTGTAGTAGAATCAGTAGCTTGATCTATTTTCTGATTTATCTTTTCCTCGATTTTCTTGCTCACCTTGTCTGCAGCCTTATCCATAGCTTGATTGGCTCTGTCTTCCAACTTCTTCTGGATATTTCCGCCCAAATCTCTTTCATCAGTTGTGCTTTCGCCCAATTTTTTTTCATCAGTAGTGTTTTCACTTGAATCGTACTCGTCAGAACTGGTATTTTCTGGGTTGTTTCCTTCCAATGCTTTTACCATGTCGTCAGAATTCATAGTAATGACTTTTCCGAAAATTCCATAACTTACTGTATGTTCTTTGTCTTGAATAGTCACAGTACCTTTCGAGAAAATCAGATAGTTATGATATTCGAAGAGATTGTCAAGTGCCGAGTCAATAAAATTACCTGCAAGCATTCTCGCCATCATTCCAAAACCTTGTGAGAAGATATCATTGCCATTAGATGTTGTTGCTTTTTCCACGGCTTTACTTACTTCTGTGCGAATGGCATTTTCATGTGATTCTTTATTCGGATTTGTCAGAGCCATGATAATGAGGAGAAGCAAGACAAGTCCACCGAAAATTTTAAGCAAATAATGATTTTGTGGTTTCTTTTCCTCTTTATAGGGAGCCGAAGGGGGTGTTGGCGGAATTGCAGTTTCTTGTTGCATGCCTGTGGAAGAAGCATTCCTATATTCATTTGTCTTTTCATTCAAAATGTAACGGAGTTCAGAAATAGTCCAGGCTGGTTGCCAGTCTTTCATACCTTCTTTCCATACTAAGGTTTCTGATGAAATACCCATTTCTGCAAGTTGGGCTATCGTATATGGTCCTTCTTGCTGATTATTTAATATAACGAAGAATTTCATTTGCTTATGATATTATATATAATGTATGGTCTTCTTTTATTCATGTGTAGCTTTCCACCAGCCAGTTTTCTCTTTACCTCTGATGGCAACAGGATGCTGGCTTGGGTCAGAAATTGAAAGACCGCAATAATTCTTGATCTTAATTGTTACTTCTGGATACTGTCTTAAAGCTGTATATGCGCAATCAGTATGTGCTGCAGCTTTGACTGTTTTCTTCAGTTGGTTGCTGAATTGTTCTTTCAGATAACCATTTGGTCTCAAACTGTCAACATATACAGCCATGTCATAGGTCAGATGTGGCAAGAAACCATCGAGTGGCTGGATGGAGTCGAGAGGAATCGTGGTATCTAATGTATATTTTTGATTGATTTCTTTCATTACATTTGCCAGCTCATCTAATTGTCTGCAATCGATGGCAGCCATATTGCAATATGGAAAATTGCTATTCTTGTAGAAGTTTACGATGCCATTTACAAGACTGCTATAGTTTGGTGTCGTTCCATTAAGATAGCTCCACATTGAGCGGTAAGGAATTCCTTTTGCCATGATTTCACTACTGGTAGCGACGAGATAGTTGGTAACATCTTTCAACTCGTAGGCGGTTTCTATATTGCTCATGTAGCAGACGTCGAAGAGGATGTATTGCATCTTCAATCCGCTCTCTCTGATGCCTTCGGCAAGGGTGCTGATATCCATGGCGTTTTCTGCCAGGCTCACACTGCCGAAGAAGCGGGTGAGGGGGGCGTTGGGATCAGGACCAAACTGAATGCCGCTGAAAGAGGAGATACCGGTAGCAGAATAGCCGGTAGCTGAATTGTCGGCTGCGGAATAGCCGCTCAAGGCGCTATCGCTTGGTCGTGTTACGCTTGGACGTGCATAGTAAGGGTATTTGTTCCAGTCGCTGGCATAAGTCCATCCACAACCATGTGCTCCCACGATGAGGGCATAGTTCAGTGCACTGGCTTGCGTTTTCACCTCGTTCAGAATATCTGCGATGCCCTCGGCTGAGGCATACGAAGCACCCTCGTATTCCTTCAGGGGAACACGGTCCACGCTTTTGGTAGTAGCATTATATTGCAAGTCATAGAGCGTGCTGTGGTTATATTTATCGCTTAGGAACACCAGAACGCGGGAATTGTTGAGTCCCTTTCTGTCGATGATGCCATCGCAGATGCTGTCGATGTTGTTCTGCAAATAGCCCAATAATTCCGTGCTGCTTTTGCCTCCCGTCCATGGATAGAACGCCAGGATAGTCTGCTTGTTGACGCTATCCGTATCAAAAGCCTCTTCGCTGCAACCCGTAAAAGTCATCGCGAGCGAAATCATGCATATAAATAAGGTGAAAAGCTTCTTGATCATGTTTATATCTAAAAAGGTTAAATGTTTAGTGCTTAGCGTATGACACACTAAACACTAAACATTATTTATAATTATTTTCCGTAATTATGTCTCTAATTATATCTATAATTATTTCTAACTATGTCTATAATTACTTCTAATTATGTTTCTAATTACTTCTTCTTGAGCTCCTCGATGGTTGCCTTGAGGGCAGCAATCTTCTCTACTGAGTCGCTCTCCTTCTTGCGCTCCAGAGCTACAACCTTCTCTGGAGCGTGAGCCACGAAGTTCTCATTGCTGAGTTTCTTGCGTACACCCATCAGGAAGCCTTCTAAGTGCTTGAGCTGAGCTTCTGCCTTCTCAATCTCGGCAGCTACGTCGATAAGGTCGCCCAAAGGAACGGCAAACTCGTCAGTACCTACCATGAAGCTGGATGCATCAGCGCTCTTTTCTGCAATGACCTCAATCTTGTCGAGGTTAGCCATCTTGAGAGTTACCTCATTGAAAGCTTCGAAATCGTTCTTGCCAACTACCTGGAGAGACAACTGCTCCTTCTGTGCAATGTTCTTCTGGTTGCGGACAGTACGAACACCGGCGATAATCTGCTTCACTGCGTCGATGTCTGCTGTCAACTTCTGCTCCTCGGCTGTAGGTGCAGGCATCTCCAGCTTCTCGCGCATGATGCTCTCGCCATCCTTGCGGTCGTAGATGTGCTGCCACAACTCCTCGGTGATGAATGGCATGAATGGATGCAACATCTTCAGGAGGGCATCGAAGAAACGGAGGGTAGCGTCGTAGCTCTTCTGGTCGATTGGCTGACCATAAGCTGGCTTTACCATCTCCAGGTACCAAGATGAGAACTCATCCCAGAACAACTTATATACAGTCATCAGAGCCTCAGAGATACGATATTCCTTAAACTGCTTCTGCATCTCTTCGTTTACCTCCTTGAGTTTAGCGTCAAACCACTTCACTGCGATTTCTGCGCTCTTAGGCTGCTCGATGTCGGCTGTTTCCCAACCCTTAACAAGACGGAAAGCATTCCAAATCTTATTGTTGAAGTTACGTCCCTGCTCGCAGAGGCTCTCGTCGAAGAGGATATCGTTGCCCGCTGGAGCGCTGAGCATCATGCCCATACGAACACCATCGGCACCAAACTTGTCAATCAGATCGAGTGGGTCAGGTGAGTTACCGAGACTCTTACTCATCTTACGGCCGAGCTTATCGCGAACGATACCTGTGAAATATACGTGCTTGAATGGCATCTTGCCACGATACTCGTAGCCTGCCATAATCATACGTGCTACCCAGAAGAAAATGATATCCGGACCTGTTACGAGGTCGGAAGTAGGGTAGTAGTAGTTGATCTCCTCGTTGTCAGGATTTTCAATACCATCGAACAATGAGATAGGCCACAACCATGAAGAGAACCAAGTATCGAGGCAGTCGCTTTCCTGCTCAAGATCCTCAGCCTTGATGTTGGCGTTCTTTTCCTGAGCGAGCTTCAATGCTTCCTCTGCAGTTTCTGCTACTACGAAATCCTTTTTGCCGGCATTGTCGAAGTAGTAAGCTGGGATGCGGTGACCCCACCAGAGCTGACGGCTGATACACCAGTCCTTGATGTTCTCCAACCAGTGGCGATAGGTGTTCTTATACTTCTTAGGATAGAACTCGATGTCATCGTCCATTACTGGAGGGAGGGCGATGTCGGCAAAGTGCTGCATCTTGAGGAACCATTGTGTAGAGAGCTTTGGCTCAATAGGCACATTGGTACGCTCAGAGAAACCCACCTTATTATTATAGTCCTCAATCTTCTCCATCAAACCAGCATTCTGAAGATCGATAGAAATCTGCTTGCGCACGTCCATGCGGTCCATACCTACATAGAGACCAGCAGCTTCGCTGATGGTACCGTTGTCGTTGAAGATGTCGATGGTTTCCAAACCATGCTTCAAACCGAGAGCGTGGTCGTTGATATCGTGAGCTGGAGTTACCTTCAAGCAACCTGTACCGAACTCGATATCTACGTATGTATCTTCGATGACTGGAATCTCACGGTTGACGAGAGGTACGATGACGTGCTTACCCTTCAACCATGTATTCTTCTTGTCCTCTGGGTTGATACACATGGCTGAGTCGCCCATGATAGTCTCAGGACGTGTAGTAGCTACTACAGCATAGTAACCCTTCTCATCCTTGTGAATGACGTTCTCTTCATCTACCTGCTGGCAGTCTTTCTCTACTACGTAGTACTTCAAGTGATAGAGCTTAGAGTGCTCGTCCTTATAGATTACCTCCTCGTCAGAGAGTGCAGTCTGAGCCTTAGGATCCCAGTTGACCATGCGCACACCACGATAGATGAGACCTTTCTTGTAAAGATCGCAGAATACGTGGATGACGGCGCGAGAACGGGTCTCGTCCATAGTGAATGCTGTGCGATCCCAATCGCAGCTGGCACCGAGTTTGCGGAGCTGTTTCAGGATAATGCCACCATGCTCGTGAGTCCAGTCCCAAGCGTGCTTGAGGAACTCCTCGCGAGTAAGGTCAGTCTTCTTGATGCCCTGCTGAGCGAGGCGGTTGACTACCTTAGCCTCGGTAGCGATACTGGCATGGTCTGTACCTGGTACCCAACAAGCGTTCTTACCTTCCATGCGTGCACGGCGAACGAGAATATCCTGGATAGTATTGTTGAGCATGTGTCCCATGTGAAGCACACCAGTAACGTTTGGTGGAGGGATAACCACTGTATAAGGTTCACGACCATCTGGCTTAGAGCTGAAAAGCTTGTTGTCGAGCCAGTACTGATACCATTTACTTTCCACTGCTTGTGGATCGTATTTACTTGCTAATTCCATTGCTTATATCTAATTTTTATTCTTTTTCTTTCTTTTTCCTTAAAAAACGGTGCAAAGATACTACTTTTTGGGCGAAAAACACTATCTTTGCATCAAAATTATTAATTTTTGCACAAAACGATGGTTAGTAATGCAGTAAAAGAAGTTTCAGAGCAAGATAGAAGAAAACAGTTAGCCGGTTTTCTCTATGATATGGCGAAGCTGATGTTCAGTGGCGTCGCTGTTGGTGGTTTGTCGCCCCTGTTCACAGGTAAGGACTTGGGTGACATCAATATTGCGTGTGTAATAGTTGGCTTTATTTGTGGGTGTACGCTTGCTTATATTGCCAATGAATTGTTAAAAATTAAAGAGTAAGAATATGAATTGGGATATTATGGGAGCTTGGTTTCTCTTCAATGTAATGATGTGTGTGGCTGCTGTTTCTTTCGCCATTTTCCTTAATACGAAAGCGGGAAAGAAGTGGAAGAAGAATCTTTAAGAAATGGAAGCATATTTGTTTTTTAATGTAATGATGTTTGTGTTTGCATTGTCTTTTGCCATTTTCCTCAACACGAAGGCAGGCAAGAAATGGAAAGATAATCTTTAATGAGAGGTTACAATCATGCATACGAAAGAAGAAAAGTTAGCGGCGTTCAGTCGCTTGTTGGATGTGCAGGACCGTCTGCGTCTGCAATGTCCTTGGGATAGAAAACAGACATTCGAGAGTCTTCGTCCAAATACGGTTGAGGAGACTTTCGAACTCTGTGATGCACTGATGAAACGCGATTATAAAGATATCAAGAAAGAGTTGGGTGATGTTTTGGAGCATGTGATGTTCTACAGTATCATCGGACGAGAAGATGGTGAGTTTGATATCTGCGATGTTTGCAATCAGGAAGCTGATAAACTGATGTTCCGACATCCATTTATCAATTGGAACGAGGAAGGAGAATGGAGCGTATCCAATCCTGATATGTATATCAACGAAAATGGACAGGTGGTTTATAAAGAAGAAAAATGTGAGTCTGAGGATTCAGCTTCTGATGATGACCAGAACTCTTTGGTAAAGGCGGGTTCAGTCAAACCTAAAACATCAACTGCTGTTGAGAAAACCTGGGAACAGATTAAGCAGCAGGAGAAGGATGGAAATGAAAGAGTGCTTAGCGGTGTTCCTAATGCCTTGCCTTCTCTTATTAAAGCTTATCGCATACAGGACAAGGCAAGAAATGTAGGTTTTGATTGGAAAAACAAAGAGGATGTTTGGGATAAGGTTCAGGAGGAACTTGATGAATTGAAAATAGAATTGGCAAAGGAAGATAAGGAAAATTCTACAAAGGAATTAGGTGATTTCCTTTTTTCTGTTATCAATGCAGCCCGTCTCTATAAACTGAATCCCGATAATGCACTTGAACATACCAATCAGAAATTCATTCGTCGCTTTAATTATGTGGAAGATCATACCTTAAAGAAAGGAAAAAATCTGAAGGATATTTCATTGGAAGAAATGGATCAACTTTGGAATGAAGCTAAATCTTTAGAGAAAAATGAAGCCCAATCTAAAGAGGAGAATAAAGACTGATCTTTTCTATTAAGATAAGAGTGATATGAATCTATAGATAGATATAAATAAGAGTAATGGTAAATCTATAGAAACGAATGGTTTTGATTTTTGATAACATTCGGAATATAGATAATCCTGCGATTATTGGTTATTCTGCGATTATAGACAATATCGCGAATATTGATAAAAATAAATAATAAGGAGATTTAAATATGAAGAAATTATTTTTTATGACAATAGCTGTGGTAAGCCTGTTTATTGTTAACAGTTGTAAGGAACGTAAAACGTCCAATGTCATTTCTGTTGTTGATTCAGCAGATGTTGATGTTCCGGACTCGACAATATATGGTATTTGCGGTGATGGCACCACAATGCATAATCTTCAATTGATAACAGATGCTGGAGATACCATGAACGTCTTTATCGATGATGAAGAACCTAACATCGTGAAAGGTGGCTTGTTGGCAGGTGACAGAATCGCTTTGATATTGAATGGTCAAAAAAATGAAGAACTGGGCGATGTGGATGCTCAGCAGGTGATTAATCTGACTTCACTTCTCGGAAAGTGGACGAGTCTGGATAAGAATTTTGAGATTATTGAAGGCGGTGAGGTCAAGAATCATGTGAAGGCAGAACAGAATCCTTGGACATCCTGGAAGATTCTCAATGGTAAGTTGTTGCTCAACAAGGATACTTTCATGATTGATGAATTAGGCCCTGACAGTATGTATTTGGAAAATAATGCTGGAATCTTTACTTTCAAGCGTCAAGTATAATATATTTCCATGCGTTGGATATAAGTTTCTTGCAAGAGGAAAATAATTAACGTTATAGATAACTTTTAATGGAACCTTTTAGAATTCATATATTAGGGTGTGGCAGTGCATTGCCCACCCTTAAACATTATCCTACTTCGCAAATTATTGAATTGCGAGGAAAGGCTTTTATGATAGATTGTGGTGAGGGCGCACAGATACAATTCAGGCGCTCCCGCATTCATTTTGGGAAGATTAATGCCATCTTCATTTCTCATCTCCATGGTGACCATTGCTTTGGCTTGCTCGGATTACTTTCTACCTTTGGAATGTTAGGTCGAACCTCTTCTTTAAAAGTCTATGCGCCAAAAGAATATGAGAGTTTGTTTAAACAACAGTTAGATTTCTTTATGACGGGTATGGAATATAAAATCGAGTTTGTTCCCGTTGATACCAAGGTGTCTGAAATTATCTATGAAGACAAGTCTCTTACGGTAGAAACAATTCCACTTCAGCATCGCGTTCCTTGCTGTGGATTTCTGTTCCGCGAGAAGGCTACATTGCCCCATATCCGACGTGACATGATTGACTATTATGAGATACCGGTTAGTCAGATTAATAATATCAAGTTAGGAAAAGATTGGATTACATCGGATGGAAAGGTTATTGACAATAGCCAATTGGTTACTCCAGCAGAAACGCCAAGAAGTTATGCCTATTGTAGCGATACAAAGTATATGCCTGAGCTTTATAAAAAAATACAGGATGTAACGGTACTTTATCATGAGAGTACTTATGCTTCGGAGAATGAGGATAGAGCCAAACTTTATTATCATTCCACAGCGAAGCAGGCTGCTCTTGTAGCTAAAGCAGCCAATGTTGGTAAACTTCTTTTAGGCCATTATAGTGCAAGATATAATTGTGAAGCCGTTTTGCTCAATGAGGCAAAAGCCGTTTTCCCTCATAGTTTTTTAACTCAGGAGGGGGATGTTGTAGAAATTTAAATGGCCTACAAAAAAGAAATTTGCAAAAAAAATATAAATCTGATGCAAGATTTTCATATTTTTCAGTTTTTAGATAAAAGGCTATGAGTTTAAGACCACCCGGTTGTGGTAACTTGTTGTTAAAGAATGAAATCAGAAAAGGAATTATTGGATGACATCAAAAAAGGCGACAGGAGTGCGTTGCATCAACTGTATAGCCGATATGTGGGATATGCCATGGCTGTAGGGCTGAGGTATGTCCCTGATCGTGATGATCTCAATGATGTCATTCAGGATAGTTTCGTGAAGATTCTTTCTTCTGTCAACAGGTTTGAATACAGGGGTGAGGGATCGTTGAAGGGATGGATTCTTAGGATTGTTTCTAACGAGGCAATCAATTTCATCAAACAGAAAACGAAATTTTCTTTTGTTGATGAGTTCCCAGATGAGATAGAAGAACAAGATCCAGACGTCGATAAAGTGCCACCGCAAGTTCTGAATCAGATGATCAGTGAGTTGCCTGATGGTTATAGAATGGTTTTGAATCTCTATGTCTTTGAACAAAAGAGTCACAAGGAGATTGCAGAGATGCTTGATATCAAGGAATCTACTTCAGCTTCTCAGTATTTGAGAGCCAAGAAACTTTTAGCGAGCAAAATTAATAATTATCTAAAGAATAAGGAATATGAATAACGATTGGACAGATAGACTACGCGACCGGATGGCAGACTATGAAATGCCAGTCGGAGATGAGTTGTGGGCTAACATAGAACAATCGTTAGCTCAAGATGAGGTATTTGCGAATAAAAACGACCATAGCAATCATGGTGTCGCTCGCTCTGTTGTGATGCGTCGTTTCTCTATAGCCGCATCAATAGCTGCCCTTCTTGCTGGTGGTGCCTATGTGTATTTCCATCCGTGGAATGAAGTTGCAGAAAATGAAGTTGCAGCTATATTTGACAAAGGTCCCAAAACTTTCATTGATAAAAGGAAGACAGCAGTCTCTAAAGATAGTCAGGCAGCAATCTCTGATAATAGTCAGAAATCAATCTCTGATAATGGTCAAAATGCAATTTATGATGATGGTCAGACTGCTGTATCTGCTAATGCTCAAAATGCGATGTCTAAAGATGGACTGCAAACTTTGTCTGGAGGCGGACAGACAAGGAACAACATTCTTGCTCAATCTAATTCTGTAGAATTAGTAAGTTCTGAATCTGCTTTGTCTTTAGATTTAGATACTCAGAGTTCTGCCCGTTCTGTAAATGAGAAATCAGAAACGGTTCCTTCATCCCGTTCTTCTCGGAAAGTAAACTCTCTAATAACTTCAGAAGGAGATGTAATGTCTTCTGCTCAGAACGGAAGAAGGACTGTTTGGGCACAAAGCAGCATGGATGAAGAACTGGGACGTAAAGATAAACATCATCGTGGTGGCTTGAAACTCCAGTTGTACGGCGAAAATGGATTTATAGGAAAGACATCGGGAGGCAATAGTCCTGTATTGATGAGCTCTATGCCTTCTTCTGATCCTGTTTATTATGATAAAAATATCAAGATTGCCAGTTTCTTTGATGAAAGATATATGGCTATGATTCCAACTTCGGATCTCTACGAAGAGACCAAGCATCATCAACCGATATCTGTAGGTATGCAGGTGGGCTTTCATCTTCTTCCCAAGTTGAAACTCTCTACGGGTCTGGTTTATACCAAAGTCAGTTCGGATTTCATCAGTGGAGTTTCTGATACCCGTACAGTATCTACCCAAGATCTTCATTATATTGGAATACCGCTCAATTTGAGTTATTCTGTATGGGAATATAAAGGCTTGCATACTTACGTGACAGCAGGTGGCGAAGGAGCTGTAAATATTAAGAATCATACCGAAACGGATGGAGAAGTAAAAGAAAGCAAACGTGATAAGATGCAATGGTCAACAAATGCATCTGTTGGTATCCAGTATGATTTTATTCCTCAATTGGGAGTTTATGTGGAGCCTGGAATGAAATATTACTTTGATAATGGAAGTCAGATTGAAAATATCTTCAAAGATAAAAAGTTGAATTTCAATATCCAGTTCGGTCTCCGATTCAATGTTGGAAAATAATAAAGTTAATTATAAAAAAAAGGAGGGTGTGTCATAAGTCTGTGACGCACCCTTTTTCTATCTGTATTTTCCTACAATAAATGTTAAAACATGCCCTTCTCGATGACACTCCCGTTTTCTACAAATACTCTTATAATTTCCCTTCTCTGCCTGGGTATATTTTTCTCCCTGCCCACGCAAGAATTTTTCCGTGGGCAGGGAAAAATAAAAGTGGGTACAGGGACGGAAATTATGAAACCTGAATCCTCGAAAATTATAGACGGATGAAGAAGCGCTTTTTTAGTCACTTAACGAAGCGCTTTATTAGCACTTAACGATGCGCTTCATTAGACCTTAACAAAGCGCTTCGTTAGAGGTTATAAATGCGTTTCTTTTGAGGAAATGCTTTATAAAAAAGGGTGCGTCACAGACTTATGACACACCCTCTCTTTTTTATATGATTTTTCTGATTTAGTTCTTGAAACTGTGGATAGGAGCAGGGATGCGTCCTACACGGTTGACAAATGCTTCACAACTGAAAGAGTTGACAGGCATGATAGGTGCATGACCCAGCAAACCGCCAAAGTCAACATTGTCGCCAACCTTCATTCCTACAACAGGAATAACGCGGACTGCAGTTGTCTTCTGATTGATCATACCGATAGCTGCCTCGTCAGCAATCACACCAGAAATGGTTGTTGCAGGAGTATCGCCAGGAATTGCAATCATATCAAGACCTACAGAGCAAACACAGGTCATAGCTTCCAATTTCTCGATAGTCAGAGCACCTGCCTCTACAGCATCAATCATACCCTGGTCTTCACTTACAGGAATGAAAGCACCACTCAGACCACCTACGTATGATGAAGCCATGATGCCACCCTTCTTTACCTGGTCATTCAACAAAGCCAAAGCTGCAGTTGTACCAGGAGCTCCAGGATGCTCCAAACCGATTTCCTTGAGAATATCAGCCACACTGTCGCCGATAGCAGGAGTAGGAGCCAGAGACAAGTCGATGATGCCGAATGGGATATTCAGACGAGCAGAAGCCTCTTTAGCCACCAACTGACCCACACGTGTAATCTTGAAAGCTGTACGTTTGATGGTCTCGCACAAAACCTCGAAACTCTCACCTCGAACACTTTCCAGTGCATATTTTACAACACCAGGACCGCTGACACCCACGCTGATGACAGCATCAGCTTCGCTAACACCATGGAAAGCACCAGCCATAAACGGATTATCGTCAGGTGCATTGCATAAAACAACCAATTTAGCACAACCTAATGAACCCTTGTCCTTGGTTGCTTCAGCAGTATCCTTGATGATTTGTCCCATCAGGCGGACAGCATCCATGTTGATACCTGTTTTTGTAGAACCTACATTGATAGAACTGCAGATAAAATCAGTCTGCGCCAGAGCCTGTGGAATAGAACGAATCAGAAGTTCATCGCTCTTGCTCATACCCTTGCTTACGATGGCAGAGTAACCACCCAGGAAGTTTACACCGAGTTCCTTGGCACATTTGTCAAGCGTCTTGGCTATCTTCACATAGTCGTCTGTAGTCTTGCATGCAGAACCGCCTACGAGTGAAATAGGAGTAATGGAGATTCTCTTGTTGACGATAGGAATACCAAATTCCTTAGAGATATCTTCGCCTGTTTTTACCAGATTTTTGGCCAGGCGAGTTATTTTATTGTATATGTTCTGACAGAGCACATCTACATCTGTTGCAGCACAATCCAACAGGTTGATACCCATTGTGATAGTACGAACGTCGAGATTTTCCTGCTCAATCATCTTGTTGGTTTCGATAACCTCAGATATGTTGATCATAATTGTATTTTTATCTATATATATAATTAATGTGTCAAACTGATACCCTGAATGAATATCAGGATTGATTAGATACGGTGCATCATATCAAAAATTTCCTCACGCTGGGTTTTGATCTGTACACCCATGCCTTTACCAATCTCAGCAAGTTCATCAGCCACATTCTCAAAAGACTTCTTCATCTTACCCATGTCAACAATCATCATCATGTTGAAATACTCCTGAACGATGGTCTGTGAGATATCAAGAATGTTGATGTCATTCTCTGCCAAATAGGTACAAACCTTTGCAATGATACCCACAGTATCTTTGCCCACTACTGTAATAATTGTTCTGTTCATGATCAAATCTATTTGTTTTTGGTAATTATTTTGTCTGCAAAATTAACACTTTATTATCGAACTGCCAAATAAATATTCAAAAAGTTATTGTTTTTAATGGAAAGAATATTCTTTTTGCAGTAATTTCCCTGTTTCTTATTTAGTTCCGAAATAAAGGAAGAGCATACCTAAGAGCACCAGAAGCAGGTCGACAAACTTTGCTTTGAGGTTCTTTTCGTGGAAAATGGCGGCTCCAAAGAGGAAGCTGACGATGACACTTCCGCGTCTCACCATACTCACGATACTGATCATGGCTCCTGGCAAACTCAATGCATAGAAATAGACGAAGTCTGCTGCGCTCAAGAAGATACTGATGAATACGATAGACCAGTGCCAGTGGAATGGGGTGGTACTGTTTTTCTTAGGCCACCAGATCATGAGCATCATCGCTCCCATGAGGAAGAATTGATAGATATTGTACCAGCTCTGTACAATCATTCTGTCCAGTCCTACGCCACCATTCTCTGGAGGAGCCATGAGATATTTGTCATAAAGACCGCTGATAGCTCCCAATATGGCAGCCAAGACGATGAAGTAGATCCACTTGTCATGCTTGAAGTCGATTCCTTCTTTCTTTCCGCTTTTGCTGAGCATGGCGAAAGAGACGATGGCCAAGATCACACCGATCCACTGATATAGGTTCAATACCTCCCCATATACAATCAGTGCACCTACAAGTGTCATCACCGGTCTTGTAGCGTTGATAGGTCCTACAATGGTAAGAGGCAGATGCTTCATACCGAAATAGCCGAATGTCCAACTGCTCAGTACAATCATACTCTTCAGTACGATATATTTATGAACCTCCCATCCACCTTCGGCTACATGAAAAATCGTTCCGTCCAGCTGAGTTCCTGTATAGCTCATTATGATGAACGGAATGAAAATGAGCGATGAAAATAGGGTGTTCAGAAAGAGCACCGGAATCACCGCGTTACCAGAAAGAGCCTTTTTCTTGAAGGCATCATAGAATCCCAGCAGTGTGGCTGAGAGAAATGCTAATACTAACCACATAAATTTTAATCTTATTACCTTTTATTTACCTATTGTTTTTTCTAATATTTTAATTTACTTTTTCTGAAGTCCAGAATTTCTATAGTCCTGGATTTCTGAAGTACTTGGTTTCCCTGTTCCAGATTCCTCCACTTCTTGATTTCTCCAGTCCTTGAATCCTCCAGTCCTTTGATCTCTCCAGTCCTTGAATCCTCCAGTTCTGATATTCTCCAAGTGTTTATTTCTCCTCCAGTTCCTTCTGAAGTCTCAGTATCTCATCTCTGTATTGTGCAGCTTGCAAGAAGTCGAGTTCCTTGGCAGCCTGTTTCATCAGGGCAGTCGTGTTTTCAATACTCTTGACGAGTTCCTCCTTACTCATACTGCGTACGATAGGATCGGCAGCAAAAGCGCCTCCTTCCGGTTCGACATATACCCGTCTGTTTTCCTTCTTGCCGTCACCGATGCGATAGTTAGCTTCCTTGTCGGCAGATGTTGGGAGTGCAGAGGTAATTGCCTTCTCTATCTGTTTAGGTGTGATACCATGATCGGCATTGTACTGCAACTGGATACTTCTTCTGCGGGCTGTTTCATCGATGGTACGCTGCATGCTCTCTGTGATGTTGTCTGCATACATGATTACCTTTCCATTGACGTTTCTTGCCGCTCTACCGGCAGTCTGTGTGAGTGAACGGTGACTTCTCAGGAAACCTTCCTTGTCGGCATCGAGAATAGCTACCAATGAAACCTCAGGCAGGTCAAGTCCCTCACGTAAGAGATTGACGCCCACCAGTACGTCGTAAACACCAGCTCGCAGGTCGTTCATGATTTTCACACGGTCAAGCGTAGCCACATCACTGTGGATATAGGCAGCTTTCACATTATGATTCAGCAAGAACTCAGTCAATTCCTCAGCCATTCTCTTGGTCAGGGTCGTGATCAGTACTCGCTCGTTTCTTTGTGTCCTGGTCAATATCTCATCCAGCAGGTCGTCTATCTGATTTTCACTTGGTCTTACTTCTATTTCAGGATCCAACAGTCCCGTCGGTCTAATCAACTGTTCTACCACAATACCCTCAGCCTCTCTGAGTTCATAGTCGGCAGGTGTGGCACTTACGTAGATAGCCTGATGGATCATACTGTGGAATTCTTCAAAGGTCAGCGGTCTGTTGTCAAAAGCAGCAGGAAGTCTGAAACCGTATTCCACGAGATTCTTCTTTCTGGCTCTATCACCTCCGTACATCGCACCTATCTGTGGGATGCTGACATGACTCTCATCTACCACTAACAGGAAATCTTTCGGGAAGAAGTCCAGCAGACAGTATGGTCGTTCTCCAGCCTGTCGTCCGTCGAAATATCTGGAGTAGTTTTCGATACCCGAACAGTGGCCTAATTCCTTGATCATTTCCATATCGTATTCCACTCTTTCCTTGATTCGCTGTGCCTTGATTCCATCGCCGATACTCTTGAAGAACTCTTCCTGCTTCACCAGGTCGTCCTGTATCATGCGGATAGCCTGTTCTGTCTGTTCCTTGGTAGTCACAAACAGATTGGCAGGATAAATCTCATATAGGTCGAATGATTCTATGCGATGATAGGTGAGAGAATCGACTTCCTCGATACTGTCGATTTCGTCATCCCACCAGGTAACTCTCAGCACATGGTCACTATAGGCCATGAAGATATCCACCGTTTCACCCTTCACCCTGAAGTTGCCTCGCTGCAGTTCAATGTCGTTTCTTACATACAGCGCATCAACCAGTTGGCGCAGGAATACATTGCGGTCCAGTATCTGTCCTTTCTTTATCTTGATGATATTTTCCTGCATGGCAGTAGGTCCACCCATACCATAGATACAGGAAACAGAGGAAACCACGATGACATCCTTTCTACCTGATAATAGAGCAGAAACGGCTCCGAGTCGCAACTTGTCTATTTCTTCGTTGATGGCAAGGTCCTTCTCTATGTAGGTGTCCGTAGTAGGAAGATAAGCTTCTGGCTGATAATAGTCGTAGTAGGAGACATAGTATTCCACTGCGTTTTCAGGGAAGAAGCCCTTCATTTCCTGATACAACTGTGCAGCCAGAGTCTTGTTGTGACTCAGGATGAGGGTCGGCTTTCCCACGTTGGCAATGACATTGGCCACGGTGAAGGTTTTTCCCGAACCGGTGACGCCTAAGAGAACCTGTGCAGGATCTCCTTGCTCCACACCCTGAGTGAGTTGCCTGATCGCCTGTGGCTGATCGCCGGTAGGCTGGTATTTGGAAGTTATCTTGAATTCCATATCTGTTGATTTCAAAAATCAGTTTGTTGACAAGTATTGAGACACGAAGTCTTAATAAAATTAAATTATCGGTTGCAAAATTACAAAAAAAATCGCATAATTAGTTATAAAGAATGATAAAATGCGAAAAAGTGTATTTTTTTCTTTGTAGATAGCTATTTTATAGTTAACTTTGCATCACAAAACGTGATTATAATGAAAAAAACAATTCTTATATCAGCTTGTTTTGCGCTTCTGATGTCAAGTTGTGCAAATCAGTTTAACCAGGTTTATAAGTCTCAGGATTATAACTTGAAATATGAGTATGCCAAGCAGTATTTTGCTTCTGGCAAGTATTCTCGTGCAGCTACTCTTCTGAATGACTTGATTACTATCAAGAAGGGATCTACAGAGGCAGAGGAGAGTCTGTATATGCTCGCCATGTGTGAGTTTGAGATGAAAGACTATGAGACAGCAGCAGAGTATTTCCGCAAATATGTTTCCAGTTATCCTAAGGGTATCTATGCAGAGCAAGCTAAGTTCTTTGTAGGCGAAAGTCTGTATATGAATGCTCCAGAACCACGTCTTGACCAGAGTACTACGATTACAGCAATCAGTGCATTTCAGGAGTATCTTGACGTATATCCTGATGCCCGTCTGAAGAATTTGGCTACCAGTCGTCTTTTCGCTTTGCAGGATCTTCTGGTGGAGAAGGAATATAAGAATGCGAAACTTTATTATGATTTGGGCAGCTATTTTGGCAACTGTCTGGGCGAGGGTAACAACTATCAGGCATGTATCGTAACAGCTCAGAATGCGTTGAAGGATTATCCTTATAGCAATAAGCGTGAAGCATTTGCCACACTGATTATGAAAGGCAAGTATGAACTGGCCAAGATGAGTGTGGAGGAGAAGCAGCTGGAGCGTTATCAGGATGCTGAGGATGAGTGCTACGGCTTCATCAATGAGTATCCAGATTCAAAGGAACGTGCCAATGCTGAAAAGATGATTGCGAAATGCAAGGAATTCGAAAAAGAACATCCAGAGGATGCACTGGAAAAATTGAGTTCCGGTAATTCTAATCAGTAAAGTTTCTTTTGGGATTTAGCTGTTGCAAGAATCTATCTGAAGAGAATTGAATATTCTTTCTGAAGGGATTTGAATAATCTTTCTGAATGGATTTAGAGAACATTATAAAAATAGTTTGAAGAATCTGCAGATTTATAGAATCTTCCAGAATAAGAATAATTTATAGAATTTCTCAAAAATAAGAATAATAAGAATCAATCAAAATAGATATTAAATAAAGGTATTATTATGGATTACAAAAAAACAAAAGCTCCAACAAACACCGTGACTCGTAATATCATGGATCTCTGTGATGACACAAACAATATCTACGAGAGTGTAGCAATCATCGCTAAGCGTGCGAATCAGATTTCTCTTGATATTAAGCAGGAATTGAACAAGAAGCTCCAGGAGTTTGCTTCTTATAACGACTCTTTGGAAGAGGTATTCGAGAACCGTGAGCAGATTGAAATCTCTCGCTATTATGAGAAGCTCCCTAAGCCATCTCTCTTGGCAACTCAGGAGTTTGTAGATAAGAATATCTACTGGCGTGACCCAACAAGAGAGCACGCTCCTGTTGACAGATATTAATCTGATTACTGACTCTATATCATATATAATGCAGACCCTGCAAATATATAATTCAATGTTATATTGTAAGGTATTCTGCTTCTTTATGTGGTGTTTCTCCTTTTAATGAGGCGCTTCCCTTTTTATTGAGGAGTTCTGCCTTTTAATGTGGAGTTCCGTCTCTATTATGTAATTTTAGGAAAATAATTATAATTTAGGGATCTCAATTATATAGAAATGTAGGGTAGTGATTATATAATCATGTAGGAATATAACAAGATTATGATACAGCGTAAACAAACATTGTTTCTTCTGGTCGCAGTCATTGCCTGTGTGATCTGCCTGTTTGTACCTGTGGCTTCAGTGATGCCACAAGGTATGGGCAATCCAATGTCAGTACACTGTCTGGGCATTAGCGGCGAAGAGGGAATCCGTTTTGATGCAAGCTGTTTGCCACTGTTTCTTCTTTGCTCCGTTTCAGCATTGATGTCTCTGGCAACAGTATTCCTGTTCAAGAACCGTAAGTTGCAGATCAATCTCTGTTCTATCAATCTGCTTTTCAATGTACTCTGGTACGTAGATTATGCAGTGATCTTCTTCGGACTTGTAGGATTAGAAAAAGTATCCGGCAATTTGACATTCCATTGGGGTGCAGTAATGCCTCTTATATCACTTGTCTTTGTGCTTTTAGCACGCAAGGGAGTCAGTGATGATGAGAAATTGGTGCGTGCAGCCGATAGAATTCGTTAATGCAACCCGTAGAATACGTTAAAAATAATTATAAAATCAACTTTAAATTTGTGAGAATCAAATAAAAGTTGTAATTTTGCACCCGCTGTCACGAGATGGCAGCATAAAATTCAAACCTCAAATTAAAAAATTAGATTAAAAAATGGCAACAAAAATCAGATTGCAGCGCGGCGGTCGTAAGAGCTATGCTTTCTACAGCATCGTAATCGCTGACGTTAGAGCACCACGTGATGGTAAATTTACTGAGAAGATTGGTACTTACAACCCTAACACCAATCCTGCTACTGTAGATTTGAATTTCGATCGTGCCCTCTACTGGGTAGAGACAGGTGCACAGCCAACAGACACAGTACGTAACATCCTCAAGGGCGAGGGCGTTTACTTGATGAAGCACCTCCGTGGTGGCGTTAAGAAGGGCGCATTCGACGAGGCTGAGGCTCAGAAGCGTTTCGACGCTTGGAAGAACGGCGCAGACCAGAAGGTTTCTGCAGTTCGTGACGCTGAGGCAAAGGCTAAGAAGGAAGCTGCTGCTAAGGAGCTCGAGGCTGAGAAGAAGATGAATGAAGCAATCGCAAAGAAGGTAGCTGACAAGAAGGCTGCTCAGGCTGCTGCTCAGGCAGAGGCTGAGGCTGCTGCAACTGCTGAGGAAACTCCAGCAGAGGACGCTCCTGCAGAGGCTTAATCTTCTTGAAGATTTAAAGTATAAAGGTCGGTTTCTCTTTTTGAGGTCCGACCTTTTTTATTAAACTTACCCCATTGGGGATTTTTTGGAAATAATAGATTCTTGATGATAGATTCTCAAAAAGAATAATAAATTCTTCATAATAAGGATATTTATATTCTCATAATAAGGATATTTACATTTTTAAAAGAATGAATTCTTTAAAAGTAGATTCTGTAATCAAGATTCTGTAATATATAGATTCTGTAATGATATCGGTTGAAAATCTTAAAGTTGAATTTGGCGTTAAACCTCTTTTTCATGATGTCAGTTTTGTCATCAATGATAGAGATCGCATAGCGCTTGTCGGCAAAAACGGTGCTGGAAAATCTACCATGCTTAAAATCCTGTGTGGTTTGCAGAAACCTACTGACGGTGTTGTGGCGATTCCAAACGATACCACTATCGGATATCTGCCTCAGGTCATGAAACTTCAGGACGATACGACGGTCAAGGAAGAAACCCGCAAGGCCTTTGCTCATAATACGGAGATGAAGGCGCGTCTTGATAAGATGCAGCAGGAAATGGCTGACCGTACCGACTACGAGAGTGATGAATATGCGCAACTCGTGGAGAAGTTCTCTCAGGAACATGAACGCTACATGATGATGGGAGGTGAAAACTATGAGGCTGAAATCGAGCGTACCTTGACAGGTCTCGGATTTGTGCGAGAGGATTTTGAACGTCCTACCAGAGAGTTTTCCGGTGGATGGCGTATGCGTATTGAATTGGCGAAAATCCTGTTGCAGAAACCTGATGTCCTCTTGCTCGATGAGCCTACCAACCATCTTGATATCGAAAGTATCCAGTGGCTGGAACAGTTTCTTGCTCAAAGTGCCAAGGCGGTAGTACTCGTGAGCCACGACCGTGCGTTTATCAATAATGTTACCAATCGTACGTTGGAGATTACCTGCGGAAGGGTAGAGGACTACAAAGTAAAATACGATGAGTATATCGTACTTCGCCAGGAACGTCGTGAACAGCAGTTGAGGGCTTACGAGAACCAACAGAAGGAAATCGCTGATATTAAGGACTTTATAGAGCGATTCCGATATAAACCTACCAAGGCTGTACAGGTGCAGAGTCGGATCAAGCAGTTGGAGAAAATTGTGCCGATCGAGGTGGATGAGGTGGATAACAAACAGATGCATCTCAAGTTCCCTCCTTGTCTGCGAAGCGGTGATTATCCGGTTATCTGCGATGAGGTACGCAAGGATTATGGAGAGCATACGGTTTTTGATCACGTCACCCTTACTATTAAAAGAGGTGAGAAGGTTGCGTTCGTAGGAAAGAACGGTGAAGGTAAATCAACGCTTGTCAAATGTATCATGGGCGAGATTCCTTTTACGGGCAACCTCAAGATTGGACACAATGTACAGATAGGATATTTCGCACAGAACCAGGCGCAGCTCCTTGATGAGAACCTCACGATATTCGATACCATCGATCGTGTTGCTACGGGTGAGATGCGATTGAAAATCAACGATCTCCTTGGTTCATTCATGTTCGGTGGTGAGACTTCTGAAAAGTATGTGAAGGTACTCAGTGGAGGTGAAAGAAGTAGATTGGCCATGATCAAACTGCTGCTTGAACCAGTCAACCTGCTGATACTCGATGAGCCTACCAACCATCTTGATATGCAGTCAAAGGATGTGCTCAAGGAAGCTATCAAGGCTTTTGATGGTACAGCTATCATCGTGAGCCACGACCGTGAATTCCTTGATGGACTGGTAGATAAAGTCTATGAGTTCGGTGGCGGTAAGGTACGTGAGCATTTAGGTGGTATCTATGACTATCTCCGGGCGCACAATGCAGATTCCATCAATGCCGCATTGACAAGTGCTCAGTCTGCTCCTGTAGCAGCAACAGTAGAGTCAACTCCTTCTGCCGGTAAACAGAATTATGCAGAGCATAAGGAACAGCAGAAGAAAATCCGCAAGGCAGAGAAGGCTGTCAAGGAGTGTGAAGATCGCATTGCCAGACTGGAAAAGCGCAAGAAGGAAATCGATGACCTCCTGATGAAGCCGGAGAATGCGACCAACATGGAGCTTGTCACAGAATATACTTCGCTGATGCAGAAACTTGATGAGGAAAATGATAACTGGCTGCTTCTTTCTGAAAAGCTCGAAGAAGTCAGCAATTCATAAACCTTCTGCATGAGATTTCTTCCAGCAGATGCTTATCTTTCTGAGATTTAATAATAAAAAATATAACTAACATGAACATTAAAATGATTCTTCCGATGATGATGCTGGCAGCTATGCCTCTCGGCGCAGATGCACAGAACAAGTCGGGTCTTGTCATGGAAAACATTGATAAGACAGTCAGTCCTGCTAATGATTTCTACAAGTTTGCTACAGGTGGATGGCAGAAGAACCACCCACTCCCAGCAGCTTACAGCTGCTACGGCAGCTTCAATCTGTTGGCAGATGACAACAACAAGCGTATCAATACCATTCTTTCTGAACTTCAGAAGAAGACTTATAAGAAGGGTACTATCGAGCAGAAATTGTCTGACTTCTATAAGTTGGCTCTTAATGTAGATGCACGCAACAAGGCTGGTATCTCACCAGTTAAGCCACTTCTCGATGAGATGGAAGCAGCCAAGACAAAGGCTGACTTGCAGAAGATCCAGTTGAAGTATGCAGCACAAGGTTATGGTGTGAGCTTCGGTGGCGGCTTCGGTGCTGACGAGAAGAATGTCAAGATGAATATCTTCAATCTCGGTCAGGGCGGTCTTACCCTCGGTCAGAAAGACTATTATGTAAATAATGACACAGCTACAGTAGCTATCCGTGAGGCATTCAAGAAGTATGTTCAGAAGATGTTCCAGCTCTACGGTTTCTCAGCAGAGGAAGCAGCTCAGAAGGAGCAGGCTATCTTCCAGCACGAAACCATGTTGGCGCTCATCTCAAAGAGCATGACAGAACTTCGCGATCCTCAGGCTAACTATAATAAGATGACTCTCAAGGAGTTCCAGGAGAAATATCCTAACCTCAACTTCGAGGCTATGTGTAATGCAGAGGGTATCAAGAGCGAGTACATTCAGGAGATGATCGTAGGTCAGCCTGACTTTCTCGCTGGTCTCGACAAGATTACTGCAGCCGAGAATGACAATACGCTCAGAGCCTTGATGGAGTGGGACGTTATCCAGAGTTCATCTTCTTATCTTACAGATGAGATCCGTGAGGCTAACTTTGATTTCTTTGGTAAGACAATGAGTGGCCGTAAGGAGGATTATCCTCTCTGGAAACGTGCTACCAATCAGGTAGAAGCTCAGTTGGGCGAACCTCTCGGTCGTATGTACTGCAAGCGCTACTTCCCAGAGTCTTCCAAGAAGATCATGTTGGAATTGGTAAAAAATCTTCAGGTAAGTCTCGGTCAGCGTATCGATGCACAGACCTGGATGAGCGATACTACCAAGGCAGCAGCTCACGAAAAGCTCAACAAGTTCTATGTGAAGATCGGTTACCCTAACAAGTGGACAGACTATAGCAGTCTTCAAATCGATCCATCTAAGAGTTTCTATGAGAACGTGATGGCATGCCGCAAGTTTGCTCACGACAAGCATATCAATGACAAGGCAGGAAAGCCAGTGGATCGTGACGAGTGGTACATGACTCCACAGACAGTCAATGCTTATTATAACCCAACAACCAATGAGATTACCTTCCCAGCTGGTATCCTCCAGTATCCATTCTTCGATCCGAAGGCTGATGCTGCATTCAACTATGGTGCTATCGGTGTAGTGATCGGACATGAGATGACTCACGGATTTGACGACCAGGGAAGACAGTATGATTCAGATGGTAATATGCATGACTGGTGGACAGCTAATGATGCAGAGGGCTTCAACAAGCGTGCTGATCAGTATGCTGCATTCTTCAGCAATATCAAGGTATTGCCTGATTTGAATGCCAATGGTCGATTCACTTTGGGTGAGAACTTGGCAGACCACGGAGGTCTGATGGTTTCTTTCAATGCATTTAAGAATGCAACTGCAAAGAAAAAGCTCAAGGAGAAGGATGGTTTCACACCAGAACAGCGTTTCTTCCTTGCTTATGCTGGCGTATGGGGTCAGAACATCACAGAACTGGAAATCCGTAACCGCGTAAAGAGCGACCCACATTCATTGGGTGAATGGCGAGTAAATGGCGCTCTTCCTCACATCAATGCCTGGTATGAGGCATTTGGTGTCAAGAAGGGAGACAAAATGTATATCCCAGAGTCTGAGAGATTGGATCTTTGGTAAAAGAAATGCTGACGTCAAAGCATCTACTTCTGGATCAAGTCTTTTTAGGGTTTTGGCATAATCTTATTTAGATACTGTTCCAGGGGGGGGGAAGGTGTTGAACTTCGGTTCAACACCTTTTTTGCGTTTTATATAAAAAAATCCTCTTTTTTTTCGCTAAGTCAGATTTTTACAGTAACTTTGCAGAAAAATACAAAGAAAGGATAAAAAATGCCATTAAGATTACCAGATAAATTGCCAGCCATCGAGTTGCTGAAGCATGAGAATATCTTTGTGATGGACGAGAGCCGGGCTCATAGCCAGGAAATCCGTCCACTTAAAATCGTGGTTCTCAACCTGATGCCGCTGAAGATAACTACAGAGACCGACCTCGTGCGCCTGTTGTCCAATACGCCTTTGCAGCTTGAGGTCTATTTCATGAAACTCAAGAGTCATACCCCTAAGAATACTCCTATCGAGCACATGATGATGTTCTATAAGGATTTTTCCGAACTCTCCAAGCAGAAGTTTGATGGTATGATTGTTACGGGTGCTCCGATCGAGACGATGGCATACGAGGATGTTGAGTATTGGCCGGAAATCATGCAGATTTTCGATTGGGCACGTACTCATGTCACTTCTACGCTCTATATCTGCTGGGGCGCACAGGCAGGACTTTATCATTTCTATGGCGTGCCGAAATATCCGTTGGAGAAGAAGATGTTCGGTATCTTCCAGCAGAAACCGCTGGATATGTCACAGCCTATCTTCAGAGGCTTTGATGATGTCTTTGCCATGCCTCACAGCCGTCATACAGAAGTGAGACGAGAGGATATTGAGAAGGTACCAGGACTTGACATTATTGCAGAATCTCCTGAAAGCGGTGTGAGCATCGTGATGGCAAGAGGGGGCCGTGAGTTCTTTGTAACCGGTCATCTTGAATATGCGCCAAATACACTCGATAAAGAGTATAAGCGCGATATGGGCAAGCGCGATGATGTGGAATTGCCGAAGAATTATTATTATCACGACGATCCTAACGAGGCACCATTGGTTACATGGCGTGCACATGCCAATCTCTTCTATAGCAACTGGATCAACTATTATGTTTACCAGGAGACTCCTTATAATATTGACGATATTCAGTAAGATATGAGAACATTGGAATTATTGGCTCCTGCCAAAAATTTAGAATGCGGTATAGCTGCCATCGATCATGGAGCAGACGCCGTCTATATCGGTGCTCCACGCTTCGGTGCACGAGCTGCTGCCGGCAACTCTATCGAGGATATCAAGCAACTCTGTGATTACGCCCATCAGTTTGGTGCCAAGGTTCACGTTACCGTCAATACCATCATCTATGATTCAGAATTGGAAGATACGCTTAAGATGATTTCCCAGTTGGATGAGATTGGTGTTGATGCACTCTTGCTGCAGGATATGGGACTCCTCTGGGAGGTAAGAGCTAAAGGTTTGTGGAAGAGGGAGTTACATAGCAGTACCCAATGCGATACTCGAACTCCTGAGAAAGCTTTGTGGTTGACTCAGATCGGTTTCAAGCGAGTGGTTCTTGCACGTGAACTGTCACTGGATGAAATCAAAGCCATCCACAATGCTATTCCAGACAGAGAGATTGAAGTCTTCGTGCATGGTGCTCTCTGCGTCAGTTATTCCGGAGTCTGCTATGCATCCGAAAAATGCTTCTCCCGTTCTGCCAACCGTGGTGAATGTGCCCAGTTCTGCCGTATGAAGTTTGACCTGGTTGATGCCGACTATCAGATGATAGAGCACCAGCGCTATCTCCTGTCGCTCAAGGATCTCTGCCAGTTAGATTATCTGAAGGACCTGGCTGATGCCGGAGCTTCTTCTTTCAAGATAGAGGGCAGACTCAAGGATATCACTTATGTGAAAAACGTGGTGGCTGCTTATAACAAGAAATTGGATGAAATCGTAGCCCAATATCCACGCGAATACCGACGTGCTTCGCGAGGACATGTGGAATATAATTTCGTTCCGAATCTGATGAAAACCTTCAACCGCGGTTTTACCAACTATTTCCTGCATGGCAGACAACCCGATATTTCCTCCTTCGACACACCGAAGGCTATCGGTGAATACGTAGGTAAGGTGAAGGAAATACGTGGGAATGTATCATTCAATGTGGCTACTGTTGCAAGTTTTGCCAATGGCGACGGACTCTGTTTCATCAATGATGAGCGAGAGTTGGAGGGCTTCCGTGTCAACAAGGTAGAGGGCAACCGCCTTTTCCCTTTCCGCATGCCGGAAAACCTTAGACCGGGTATGGCTTTGTATCGCAACAACGACCAGGCTTTCGAACAGATTCTTGCTCGCAAGACAGCCGAACGCCGTATTCCGCTCTTTATCGAACTCCAGCCTGTGTTGGAAAAGGACGAGGATAATGATGAAGTAGTAGATGGATTCCTTGCCACTGCCAATATCTTCAAGAGTGTAGAACAGGGCTTGTACTACAAGGCTGCAGAGGTCTTCACACCTATGCAACTGCAGTGCGCCAAACGCTCTCAGCATGATAATATGATTGCGCAGATGAGCAAGTTCGGTGAATCTAAATATGAATGTAAGCATGTGGTACTCAAGAATGATATTGATGCTGCGTTCATCCCTAACAGTGTGCTTTCAAATGTCCGTAGGGAATTGATTCAAAAACTTGATCAGAGAATAACAGATGAACTCAACCGTTCGCTGATTTCTGGTATGGACAGAAATTTCTTTGCCAGTCCTTACAGATTGGATCAGCCGGGAGAACGTGTAGCTAAGAGTCAGAAGGAATTAACCTGGCAATCGGAATATGGAAAATGGAGATATACCTATAATATAGCCAATGATGCTGCGGTTGATTTCTACAAGATGCATGGACTTGAGAATATCCAGCCTGCATTCGAACTGGGTGCTAACAAACGCAAGGATGAATCGCTCATCATGCAGTGCCGCCATTGCATCCGCTATTCCTTAGGATATTGCGTGAAGCGTGGGGGAAAGAAACCAACATGGAAAGAACCGCTTTCGCTGGTATTAGGCGATGGCAGAAGATTCCGGCTGGAGTTTGTCTGCAAGGAATGTCAGATGAATGTCTATGCTGAGTCAAACTGATTATCGTGAGCAGGTTCTATTCAGAAGAATCATATAATAAAATACAGATGAAGTTAAAGTTATCCGATATGAGAAAAGGCTGTCAGTATGTCCTTACGGGCATGCTGATGGTCTTTGTGCTTTTCTTTGTAACCAGTTGTTATCACCGTCACATTACGAAGGGACAGCATGCAGCACTGGTGGAATACAGTGATCGCCAGCGCGATTCGATTTCTTTTTCTTCTACGCATCATTATACCTATCGCTACAATTTCGTGGTGGCAGCAGATTCTCTGATGCTTATCAAGCAGCAGCCGGAGGAATACGTCAACCATCTTTCCATCGATTCTTTCGCAGTCATGAAGCACTGTCTTCTGGTTGTTTCTGATATCAGGATAATTCCGCAGGATCGTGTGGATTCAGTTTGGATCCAGTTGGCAACAGAGGATAATGTATTCGGTTGGATACATGAGTCTAATATGCTTTCTAAGGTAGTGCCTGATGATCCTATCTCTCAGTTTATCATGGTGTTCAGCAATACCCACCTGCTCATCTTCCTGATAGTCTTTGTGCTGATAGGAGTGAGTTATCTGGTGAAGAAGATCTTTACGCGAAATGCGCCTATCGTGCATTTCAATGATATCGACTCACCTTATCCAACAGCCCTTGTGCTGATGGTATCGCTGTCTGCAGCTTTCTATGCCACGATTCAGACCTACATGCCTGAGGTATGGCGTCATTTCTATTTCCACCCTACGCTCAATCCTTTTGCAGTGCCTAAGGTGTTGGGTTTCTTCTTAGCATCCGTATGGGCGATTCTCATACTTGCCATTGCCTGTGTGGATGAAGTAAAAAACCGTCTTACTTTGGGTGAAGGAATACTTTATTTGGGTGGTCTGATGGGTATGTGCGCCTTAGATTATATCATATTCAGTATCAGTACGTTATACACTGTCGGTTACATTATTTTAGTAGCGTATATCTGGTATGCCATCCGGGCTTATCTCAAGCGAAATTCCTGATATGTTCTCGTTTCCTGATTTTTCAGGTTCAGTCTGATTTCCTAATTTATAAGGATAATCCTTTCGGGATAATCTTTGTACCTTTGCAGCCGAAAAAAAATCAGTTGAATTATGTATTTTAAAATTTTGGTAGCCGCATCTTTAGCTGCAAATTTTCTGCCAGTAAATGCAGAAGATGAATATCTGGCTAAAGCGGAAAGTATGCATCCAACCAGTGCCGTTAATGGTAATTCGGTCAGTAGAGAGAGCGTTTTTGCTGATAGCAGCAAGGTATTTGATATTGATGAGATTGTAGTTGTTTCCCAACCCAAGGAAACCCGTCGCCTCCGTCAGCAGGCTTTGAGCAGCAGTTCTCTCGGCAGTTTTCAGATTCATAAACTCGGTGTTCATGATTTGCGTGAACTCTCTCAGTATATCCCTAATTTTGTGATGCCTAATTACGGCAGCCGCTTGTCGTCTTCCGTCTATGTGCGTGGCATCGGCAGTCGTGTCAACAGTCCTTCTGTGGGCATCTATATGGATGATATCCCGGTGATGAGCAAGTCTGCCTTCAATCTCCACAATTACCAACTGAGTCGTGTGGATGTGCTCCGTGGACCGCAGGGCACTCTTTATGGACAGAATACAGAGGGCGGACTCGTCAGAATGTATTCTCGCAATCCTTTTAACTATCAGGGTACGGATGTGAAATTGGGCTATGGCAGTCGCAGCTATCGCAATTTTGAGGTAGCGCATTATAATAAGGTGAATGAGAAGACAGCCTTCTCTTTGGCTGGTTTTTATGATGGACAGAACGGTTTCTTCCGCAATTCCTTTACTGGGGAAAGGGCTGACAAGATGAATGAGGCGGGCGGAAAACTGCTTGTAAAAACTCGTCTGAATGCCGGTTGGGATGTTGATGTTCTCGCCAATTATCAGTATGTAGATCAGAATGGATTTCCTTATGGTCGTCTGGATCTTGCAACAGGCAATACCGACCGTCCAGCCTCCACCTTTGCAGGCATCTATCGCCGCAACAATCTGATTTCCGGTTTGCGACTCACCCGTCAGGGAAATCTTTTCGATTTCACTTCCGTTTCGAGTTATCAGTATGTGAAAGACCATATGTTGATGGATCAGGATTATCTTCCGGCTGACTATATGCGCATCCTTCAGCAGCAGTTGCAGAATTCCTTTACCCAGGAGTTTACCTTCAAGGGCAAGCAGGCTGTGGGCGGATTCTGGCATTGGACATTAGGTGCTTTCTTCTCCCAACAGTGGTTGAAGACCAACGGACCAGTATTCTTTGATGAAGCGATGACGGCGCCTATCGGCAATGCCATCCAGCGCCAGATGTATGATGCGATGGTGAAGGCGATGGCAGACAGGATGATAGCACAGGGAATGCCTGCAGCTGCAGCCCAGGCTGCCGCTCAGCGAGCTATAGAACAAGCTGGTGGAGTAGGTATGGAGGTTTCCATGGGTGCGCCAGGATTGTATCATACGCCTCAGTCCAATCTCGGTTTCTATCACGAGAGCCTTTTCGATTTATCTTCTTCGCTTTCCCTTACCTTGGGTTTGCGATATGATTATATGCTTACCTCCATTCATTACGAGAGTTCTGCCTATATGGCTATGAAGGCGAATGTGATGGGCAGGGAGGCAACTTATACTTTGCGCAGTATGCTCGATGGTCGCACGCACGATCATTTCGAAGAGCTGTTGCCTAAGTTGGGACTCACTTGGCGATTGGATTCCCATGGCAGTAATGTGTATGCTGTAGTCAGCAAGGGTTATCGTGCCGGTGGTTATAACATCCAGATGTTCAGCGATATTCTTCAGACAGAATTGAATGCCAACCGTCAGGCTGCGATGCGTGGTGATTATGATGTTCCTCATTCAGCTGAGGATTATGAGAAGGTGAATAAGACGATCTCTTATGAACCGGAAGTGAGCTGGAACTACGAGTTGGGAACCCATCTCAATCTCTTTGAGAATGCGCTTCATCTGGATCTCAGTGCTTTCTATATGCAGGTAAAGAACCAACAGTTGTCTGTGATGGCAGGTAATTACGGTTTTGGCCGAATGATGGTCAATGCAGGCAAGAGTCACAGTTGCGGTATTGAGGCTGCGCTCAGAGGTCAGCTCTTCAATGGTCATTTCGACTGGATGGTGAACTATGGTTATACCCGTGCCGTATTTGATGAGTACCGGAGTGGGGAAGGAGCCGAGGCAGAGGATTTCAAGGACAAGTTTGTACCTTATGTTCCGCAGCATACGCTTTCTGCTACAGCAGATTATCGCATTGATACAGATTGCCGTTTCCTCCGTTCGCTTACTTTAGGAGCCAATGTCAATGCACAGGGCAAGACCTATTGGGATCAGGCCAACAGTTACAGTCAGAATTTGTATGCAGTCTTAGGCGCTCATCTGGATGCCGATTTAGGCAAGGTCCTTATCAGTTTCTGGGCTCGTAATCTGACGAATACCCATTACAATACCTTCGCGGTAGATAATGCCGCCACAGGCAACAAGGAATACTTCGCCCAGCGTGGCAATCCTTTCCAGTGTGGCGTTGATCTCCGCTTCCACTTCTAATATTCCGTAAAAGGCGGGATTAAATAAAAACCACCACATGCCAATAAATAAGCATGTGGTGGTTTTTATTTTGTTTATGTATGATTTTGGAAATACTTACTCCTTTGCGATTTTCCAGTCGAGCAAGCCCTTTCCTTCATCGTCCAGTTCTATTCCCAAACCAATCACCTCTCGTGAATCAGCCTTGAAAGGCTCCAAGTATTGACGTTCGATGATCTGTCGGACTGCAGCTTCCTTTCCGCCATTGTTTCTTAATTTCAATTCTATCACATATTTCACTCTCTTCCCTCATGGTCAAAGCAGGTAGTACCGTCTCGTATAGTGCCTGTCTCACTTCCTTGTTAGGGAATCCCAAAATATATCCGAATTCGTCGCTGTCCTTGATTGTGAGATACCCCGACTGATAGAGGAATAAGGAAACTCCACCCCCTGTAACATCAGATGTCTCCAAAACATTGCGGAGAATGCGGCAATTTTCAAAATCACCCAAGTGTAATTCTGCGTTGGTAATAAACTTTGGTAATCTGGAAGTGGCACCTGAAGCAGCCCAGAAATTAGCTAACTCTTGAGTATTCAATGCATTGACAAGACTGAAAGGATTATAGATATCTATCATGTTTTTCCGGCTGAAGTGATAACCATCATAATATTCCTTCAGTTTGTCGTGAGTTTGCTGCAAAGTCCAATTGTTCATTTCTGCCATTTTCTCCAACTCTGGCTGGAAATTCTCGCTGATTTCTTCTTCTGTAATACCGCAGAGTGGTGCATATTGTGGAAGGAAACTGATATTGGTCAGATTGTTGAGCGCAGAGAAGAGTGAAATCTGCGTAAACTTGGTGATTCCTGTAATGAATACGAATCGTTCGAACTCATCATCAGCTTTCAGTATGGCAAACACATTGCGATATATATCTGTGCATGCTTCGTGCTCAGGAGTTTTCCAGGAGTGCTGGAGTGGGGAGTCATACTCATCTATGAGGACTACCACCTTCATGCCTGTCTGCTGATAGGCAGTGGTGATAATGGCATTAAAACGGTCTGCAAGTTGGGCTGTAGGATCCGGAGTGATATTGTATTTCTGCTCATACGATTTAAAGCAGATATTGAGATACGAATGGATTCCTTGGGCACTGGCACCGCCACGGCTCATGTCAAGTCTGATAACAGGATACTGATTCCATTCCTCTTCCATCTCCATGATTTTGAGACCTTCGAAGAGATCCTTTCGGCCTAAGAAATAGGATTCAAGGGTATCAACGAGCACAGACTTGCCGAATCGACGAGGACGACTGAGATAATTATACTGATCGCCGTTGTTCGCCAATTCCCAAACAATATCCGTCTTGTCAACATAGAGGTATCCTTCTTCTCTGATCTTTCTGAAAGACTGAACGCCTACCGGCAGTTTCCTACGTTTGATTTTTGCCATATTCTTATCCTCCAACTTATTTTACTGCAAATATACGAAATGTTTCACTTATACGTGATAAAACCAGCCTTTTTTTTGATTTTTATAACTTATAAATGAAAAAATCAGTGCTACTACTAAGAGTAACACTGATTTTCTATTTTGATTATTGAACGGCAACTTTCTTGATGCAGCCATCGCTATATACCACGATATTCACGCCCTTGGTAGGAGAGGTTACTCGCTGTCCATTGAGAGAATAGCGGGAGATTTCCTTCACATTGCTGCGATTTGTCACCTTGTCAATACCTGTCGCGTCATACTCAATGATGTTTCCAAAGTCTTTCCAGACGTCAGCATTTATCAAATATTTTTAAAGAGGGAGAACTTGATGAAAAAGTGGTTGTTCGGAAATTCCGACAGACCACTCAGCATGGTGCTATGGCAGGAAAAGCCCAAAGCAAAGAAGTGAAGTTCTATAACCTTGATGTTATCATATCTGTGGGCTATCGTGTAAAATCTATTCAAGGCACTCTTTTCCGTCAATGGGCTACAGAGCGACTGAATGAGTCCATCGTAAAAGGGTTTACGATGGACGATGAACGACTCAAAAATCTTGGTGGTGGCAACTATTGGAAAGAGTTGCTCGACCGTATTCGTGCTTGTCATGAAAAGATTAACAAGAAAAAAGAAAATCTTTCAAGAGAAATAGGCACGCATATAGAAAAGAATGCGTGCCTATTTTCGTAAACCAATCCATTTTATATTCCAAATCTCGAAGTATCCACTTCATCATGCTGTTTAGCCTTGTATCCTCCGAAACGATAAGTGAAGGATACTTCAGGGCACCTGATGTTGAGATATCGATGACTCCTTGTATTGCTCGGGTACGAGTGCGGTGTTGATTGAACATCGTACACTACCTAATTTATTGTGTAATAATTAGTTAAGTGCTGCTTAGTGAGGTGTGCGGTAAAATCCAAACTATGTTTCTACAACCTTGTAGTCGGAGAATCTTAATTCCAATTATTGTTTACTGGAAGCTGCTTTCCATTCATCATAGATATGGCTAAAGATAGCAACGCCATCATTCAGTTGCTTCCTAGCTAAAGACTTATCTTTGTTCCACCATTCAAGAATGTAATTCTTCAGTCCCTCATATTCCTTTTGATCCTTGAATTGTCGATCCAGGCTTCCCATTTTGCCAAGCGTTGCATTGTAAAGAATAAATGCCCTTTTCTGTCCATTAGGCTTCAGTGCATACCAAGTAGCCCAAGAGTTTCCTGTGTTTATGCCATTGCCAGGCAGAAATACGTGAACTTGATAGACAGATGCATTCTTGCCGCGGTAAAGGAGTTCCATAAGGCGATCCTCTTTTACAGCCCTAATCGAATTACGTGCTATCGTTTGGCAATGTTCCCACACTTCGCCTTCAGGGTGTTCCTCTGTGAGTGCAAGCCATTCCATCTTGGTTACTTTCTCAGCATCGTACTTCTTGGCTTTTTTGCCATCTGGATTCTCGGCAAGTCTTACTTGATATTCTAACGCCCACCCCATGTACTTCTTAGGAATGTAGCCCTCTATCTGTTTGCCATCCATCATAGTGAGGCGAACATGACGCATTTCTGGGTCGTCATTCTTGCGAGCGTGTGCAGCTATCGCTACCACCATTACTGCCATGAGCAGCCAAAACTTCATTGCTTTCATAATGATTCCTTTTAGTTGTTATTTATTGTTTGTCATCTAATACTTCTATCACTCGTTGTATCATAGAACTTCGGTTGTGTTCACCTAGTCCAATGAGTTTCTTTTCCCATTCCTGCGAAAGTCCTACACAGTGGCAAAGTTCTCGGATAAAGGATTTGTCGCATTTCTTATAGGTATCTCCCAGACATATAAGCTTGCCATCAGTCTGTCTGACATAGAAGTCGCAAGCCGTCTTGCTTGGGATGAAAAACATTGCTGCTGCTGTGTTACATTGCCTAGCTTTCATTCCTCCCATGTCCGTCACGGAATAACCTTGGGAGGCATAAATATAGACTTGCAATCGTGGGTGGTTGATATATAGCCAGCTCCATCCCACATTTTCCAAAGGAACAAGTGTGCGTACGTTTTGCTTGGAGGTTGCATTCCAAACTACTACAGAATCAATGTTGGCGAAAGGTATCACATCGCTAGTGCATTGGCGAGAAAAGAAGTTTCTATAAACTTGAACGTCCTTTTTCTTGCGTGGCAAGTCTATTCGGTCATTACTTTCATAGAGTTGCTGGATACCATTCTTTAGGTACACTCGTCCCTCGCATGATTGAGCTTGCATGCTAACTAAAGTTTCCCACCCCAAAATAGTAGGGTAAAAATAA